>DASYTI010000147.1 GCA_036002485.1 Candidatus Methylomirabilota bacterium
TCGATGATTGGGTCGCCTACATCGTCACTCGCACGAAGTCGAACAAGTTGATCCTGGCCGACCACACCTCGGAGCGGAAGGTCAAAGGCATCCTGGCGCGCATCCCCGGCATGTCCAAGAGGGAAGTGGAAAAGCTAGCTAGAGGCTAGCGGCGATCCACAACGCGAAGAGGAGGGCCCAGAGGACGATGGCTAAAGAAGAGGGGGCTCGCCGAGCTTAGCTGGGAGGATAGCAGCGCGGGATTGAAGCCGATGGCGGGCTCGATCTGCAGCAGCCGCAAGGTCCCCCCGCGCTTGGGCTCCTGGGCGTGGGCGAGACGCGACGCGCGCGGCCCCTGGACGGCGACGCCGGCGACACCGGTAGCGGCGGTGGCGATGAACGCGCGACGACTGACCATGACGAGCCTCCCTGGGGACGATACGAACGCGACGAATCTAAACCCTAACAGACGAGACTGCAATCCCGAGCGCGTCAGAGCGCGCGCGAGTGCAGACGAAGAATGCGGTGTCTCTCGCCTTGCCCTTGATCGCCAGAGAGAACCAGGGCGCTGCCGTTATGGCAGCAAATCGGCGACGGGGATGCGGGCGCGTGGGGCAGCCAGAGGCGACACAGCGTCGGCCGCACCGAGGCGGCGCAGCGTGCTGAAACGCCACCCGTACGGAGCGTCCTCGAAGGGGATGGGGTCACGACGGACCTCGAGCATGCGGTCCGCGAGGTTCACGATCCAGTAGTCGGGAATCCTGGCGCGGGCGTAGAGGCTGCCCTTGTGCTCGCGGTCGAAGGCAAGGCGGGTCTCGGCCACCTCGACGAGGAGGACGGGCCGGGTGGGATGGCTGGTCAGATAGTCGCGCGGGCTGCCCGCGCAGACCGCCACGTCGGGCTCGGGCTCGGACTCGTCGTCAAGGGCCACCGGCAGCTGGACCCGCACTTCCCACCCAGATCCGAACGCCGCCCGCAGAGCGTCTTCGGCCAATCGAATGGCGACCGCGTGCGGGCTCCCCTGCGGCTCCCGCACGACCAGTTGACCGCCGACGAGCTCGATACGGTCGCCGGGCTGGAACACGGCCAGGTCGATGAGCCGCTCGTATTCCGCGCGCGCCCAGCGCTTGGTGGGAATCGGCGTCGCATCCATATCGTGCAGGCTAAGCCCGCTCGCCCCTGTCCGTCAACGTCTGCCCACGCATACGCTCCCTGCCCTGCGCGGCACGCAGGGATGACTGCCACCCCTCGCCCTGCTCTCTCCCCCGATGGGGAGAGGGATGTGAACGGCGGCGCACTCATTCAAATTAGCGGCGGTCCACGACGCGCACGGATTTGCCGGGAGGGCGGGGCAGCTCGCCCTCCTTGAGCACGGTGAGCTCCGGGCTCAAGTTGAGAAACTGTTTGAGGTCGCTGCGCAGCCGCGGCAGCGCGGTCTCCACGAAGCCCTCCCGGGCCTCGATGAGGAGGGCCAGCCTGTCGCTACCGCCGGGCGCCCGGTCGAGGACGATCTGGTACTCGTGGCCGACGCCGGGCTGCTTGAGAATCAGCGATTCGACTTGCTGCGGGTAGAAGTTGACCCCGCGGAAGATCACCATGTCGTCGGTCCGCCCGCGGAGCCGGTCCAGGCGCAGGTGGGTGCGGCCACAGGGACAGCGCTCCCGGCTCCGCACCCGCGTGAGGTCGCGGGTGCGGTAGCGGATCAGCGGCAACCCCTCGCGGGTGAGCGTGCTCACCACCAGCTCGCCCTCCTCGCCATCGGGGCGCGGGCCGCCCGTCTCCGGATCCACCACCTCGCAGAAGTAGTGATCCTCCCAGACGTGGATGCCCTCGCGGGCCTGGCAGTCGATGCCGAGCCCCGGCCCGCCCGTCTCGGTCATGCCCACGATGTCGAAGGTGGCCACGCGAAGCTCGCGCTCGATGAGCCGCCGCAGATCGTCGGACCACATCTCCGCGCCCAGGATGGCCACGCGGAGCTTGAGCGAGTCGAGGTCGAACTGCTCCTCGCGCGCCACTTCCAGGATGCGCAGCGGATATGTGGAGATGCCCGTGAGCACGGTGGCGCCCAGGTCGCGCATCACCTGGAGCTGGTGCGACGTCCGGCCCGCCCCGGCCGGGATGACCGTGGCCCCGATCCGGTCGGCGCCGTAGTGAAACCCGAACCCGCCGGTGAAGAGGCCGAAGGAGGCGGTGATCTGGATGACGTCGCGCGCGCCCACTCCCGCCACCGCGTAGCAGCGGGCCATCACGCTCGCCCACTGGTCGATGTCGGCCCGCGTGTACGGATTGACCACGGGATTCCCCGTGGTGCCCGAGGACATGTGGATGCGCACGACGTCTTCGGGCGGGACGCAGGCCAGGCCGAATGGATAGGCGTCGCGCAGCTCGTTCTTGGTGAGGAAGGGCAGGCGGGACCAGTCGGCGGCCGTGCGAATGTCGCCCCGCTCGGCGCCGCCCAGGCGCCGCCGCCAGGCCGGATTGTCCAGGACGTGATGCAAGGTCTTGCGCAGGCCCTCGAGCGCCTGCCCCTCCAGCTCTTCCCGCGGCAGAGACTCCGCCCGCGGCTCCCACATCGTCATGATGCCGGGCGGGAGGCAAGCGCGCGGAATACTCGCTCGGGCGTCATGGGCAGCTCGGTGAGCCGGACACCGACGGCGTCCTTCACCGCGTTGGCCACCGCGGCGGCCACCGGGATCACCCCCGCCTCGCCGAGCCCCTTGGCACCGAAGGGCCCGGCCTCGTCCACCGTCTCGATGAGCTCCACGACGATCTCGGGCATGTCGGAGGCCGGGAGGAGCGCGTACTCCATGAACTGCGGATTGACCACCCGTCCCTCCTGGATCAGCAGCTCCTCGGACAAGGCGTAGCCTAGCCCCATGTGGATGCCCCCGTGGATCTGCCCCTCGGCAGCCGGCGGGTTGAGGGCCCGGCCCACGTCATGGGCGGAGGCGACCTTGAGCACCTGCACCTGGCCCGTCGCCTCGCTCACCTCCACCAGCGCCGCCTGGGCCGCGAAGCCGTACGCGGCCGAGACATTGCCGCGCAGGTCCTTGGACAGCATCTCGGTCGGGGGATCGTAGAAGGCCTCGGTGACCAGGGTGCGGCCGCCCGCGCGGAAATGCCCGGCCCGAACGACGCGGTCGTACTCCATGCTGCGCTCAGAATGCCCCTTGACCTGCACGCGGCCGTCAGCGAGCTCGAGATCTTCCTGACGCTCGTCCATCACGGAGGCGGCCAGGGCCAGGAGCTTTTCCTTCAGCTCACGCGCGGCCAGAAGGGCGGCGTTGCCGGCAATGAACGTGGTACGGCTGGCGTGAACGCCCACGTCCCATGGCTTGACGGCGGTGTCGCTGTTGATGACCTCCACGCGCCCCAGCGGCACGCCAAGCTCCTCGGCGACGATCATGGCCAGCACCGTCTCCGATCCCTGCCCGATCTCGCTGGCCCCGGTGATGAGCGAGACTTTGCCGAAATCGTCCAGCTTGAGGATGGCCCCGCAGCCGTCGGAGCGGTAGACGCGCGCGCCGCCGGCCACGTGGAACATGGCGGCAAAGCCCACGCCACGCTTCCAGCCGGGGCGGGATGGGCGGGCCACCGGCTTGCGCATCTCGCGCTCGACGGCGTCCAGGCACTCGGTCATGCCGCAGGAGGTGATGACGCTGCCCTGCGGGTTCACCTCGCCTGCCCGCGTCGCGTTGCGGCGGCGGATCTCCACTTTGTCCAGGCCCAGGCGCTCGGCCAGGTCGTCCATCTGGGCCTCGATGGCGAACGTGCTCTCGAGATTGCCGTAGCCCCGCATGGAGCCGGAGTAGGGGTTGTTGGTGTAGACGATGGTGGTGTCGAAGCGCACGGCGGGAACGCGGTAGAGCCCGGCCGTCGTGGCCAGCATCACGTAGGGCGTGGTCGAACCCCAGGAGACGTAGGCGCCATTGTCGATCACCACGCGGGCATCGCGGGCGAGCAGCCGGCCGTCCCGATCCGCGGCGGTCCGCAGGTGGATCACGCACGGCTCGCGGGTCGGGCTCGCGATGAACTCCTCGATGCGCTCGAAGCCGATCTTCACGGGCCGGCCGGCCCGGCGGGCCAGGAGCGCCGCGATGATGTCGATGGGGTAGAGGTCGAGCCCGCGGCCGAAATTGCCGCCCACCGGCGGCTGGATCACGCGCACGCGGTCGCCCGTGATGCCCAGTGCCTCGGCGAGGTCGCGCTGGTAGAGGAAGGGCACCTGCGTCGTGCTCCACATGGTGAGGCTGTTGTCTGGACTCCAGGACGCGATAGCCACCATGGTGCCCAGGCAGGCGGTGGTGACGTAGTTGAGCCGGTAGCTCCCCTCCACCACGACGGCGGCCTGGGCGAAGGCCGCCTCCACGTCACCGTGGGCGAACTGGTACTTGAGGTTGACCAGATTGCTGCCGAGCCCGTCGTGGATCAGGGGGGCGCCCGGACGGAGCGCCGAGTCGGGATCGAAGACGGCGGGCAGCTCCTCGTAGTCCACGCGGATGAGCCGGACGGCCTCCTGCGCGATCTCCTCGGTGAGGGCGGCCACGGCGGCGATCTCGTCCCGAATGCAGCGCACCTTGCCGCCGTCCGCCGCGCCGCCCTTGAGGGCCAGGTGATCCCTGGCGAAGCCGACGGGATGCTGCTCCACGCGGTCGGCGGTGATGACGGCGAGCACACCGGGCAGCGCTTCGGCGGCGCTCGTGTCGATGCGGAGCACGCGCGCGTGGGGATACTGGGTCCTGAGAATGGCCCCGTGGGCCAGACGCGGCAACGTGACATCGTGGAGGAACTGCGTGTGCCCCGTGACCTTCTCGGCGCCGTCGCGCTTCGGGGTGCTCTTGCCGATGATGCTGAAGCTCACCGCCGTGCGCGTTACCCGCCCATCCTCGCCACCTGGCTCTTCCGCCACTCGGCGCGAGACACGAAGCCGGGGCGATTCCGGCAAAGAGCCTCGGTCTCCTTGAAGATAGTCTCCACCGGCTTCTCGATGTCGAAGGGCTCGGCCACGGGCTGCGGCGTGTGCCACGGGGTGTCGACGAAGAGCTCGATCCGGTTGCCCTCCGGATCGGGGAAGTAGATCGACCAGGCGTTGCCGTGGGTGACCACGCGGAACTGCTTGACACCTTCGTCGCGCGCCCGCGCATGCATGATCTTGAGGTCTTCGAGCGTGGCCAGCTTGTACGACATCTGGTTCACGACGTTGAACTCGACGCCGGGCGGCCGGCCCGCGGCCAGCACCAGCTGATGGTGCTCGTCGGGATCGCGGGACAGGAAGACCAGATCGGATCCGCCCGGGAGCTTCCCGCGATCGCTCACGAGAAGCCCGAGCACTCGCGTGTAGAAGTCTTCCATCCGGGCGAGGTCGGTGACGTAGAGCCCGAAATGGCTGAAGGAGACGGTGGGTAACGTGGTCATGATCACTCCTTTCTCATCCCTCACCTCTCAAGACATGAGGACGAGGGGAAATCCCTCTTCTCATCCCTCTCCCCAGGATACGAGGGTGAAGGAGAGATCCCTCTTCTCATCCCTCTCCCCCAAGATACGAAGGTGAGGGGGAAATCCCTCTTTCCATCCCTCTCCCCCAAGATACGAAGGTGAGGGAGAAATCTCTCTTCTCATCCCTCTCCCCCAAGATACGAAGGTGAGGGGGAAATCCCTCTTTCCATCCCTCTCCCCCACGATACGAAGGTGAGGGAGAAATCCCTCTTTCCATCCCTCTCCCCCAGTGGGGGAGAGGGTAGGGTGAGGGGGAAATCTCGACGGCGCTCTTGCGTACGTCGCGGATCATATCACGGTGATGACAAGACCGAAATCGACGCCCGCTTCAAGAGTTGCGCAGGATCGACGGATGGCGGAAGATCGCCGCTGTGCTCAGCCAGCACACGGCATGATGATCGTACGCGCTGTGCTAGCAGCCGCGCTCGCCCTCGGCCTCCTCGCCGCGCCGCTCGCCGCCTCAGCCCAGCAACCGCCCGGGAAGACCGCCCGGATCGGGTTTTTGGGCGACGTGCCCCCGTTCCTCGACGAAGCATTCCGGCAAGGGCTGCGCGAGCTTGGCTACGTCGAAGGTCAGAACATCGCGATCGAGTATCGGTCTTCCGAGTGGAAGTTTGAGCGGCTACCGGGGCTCGCCGCCGAGCTCGTGCGTCTGAAGGTGGACGTCATCGTCGCCGCGAACACGCGCGCTACCGAAGCAGCCAAGCAGGCGACCAGCACAATCCCTATCGTCTTCACCGTCTCAGGTGACCCTGTTGCCGAGGGCTTGGTTGCCAGCCTTGCCCGGCCCGGCGGCAACCTCACCGGGCTAGCCACCATTAGCCCGGAGCTGGTGGGAAAGCAGCTGGAGATGCTCAAAGCGGTCGCCCCTAAGGTCTCCCGAGTGGCTGTGCTCCAGAACCCGACCCAACCGAGCCACTCTCGCGCGGTGCGCCAGGCCGAGGACGCGGCCCGGGTCCTTCGCGTGCAGCTTCAAGTCCTGAAAGCGCGCACCCCTTCCGAGATCGAGGCGGCATTCGCGGCGATGCGCAGCCAGCGCGCGGACGGCGTCCTCGTCCTGCGGGACGCGGAGTTCCGTGCGCAGCGCGCCCAGATCGTGGCCCTCGCCGCCAAGCACCGGCTCCCGGGGATGTACGGACTCCGGGAGGAGGCGGAGGCGGGCGGCCTCATGGCCTATGGAGCGAGCGTTCCCCAGTTGTTCCGGCGCGCCGCCACCTACGTGGACAGGATTCTCAAGGGCGCCAAGCCCGCGGACCTTCCCGTGGAGCAGCCCACCAAGTTCGAGCTGGTCATCAACCTCAAGACCGCCAAGGCCCTCGGGCTGACGATCCCGCCATCGCTGCTGCAGCAGGCGGACCAAGTCATCCAATAGGGGACGAAACCCGGCATTCCGGAAGAGCACCGCCCCTTGGACGAGCCCGTAGGCGAGCCTATAATCACGCCCAGGGGGATTGCCGTATGGGTGCCACGCAGAAGTATTCCATCATCGACCCCGCCACGGGCAAGATCGACCGCGGCATCTTCAGTGACCAGGCCGTCTACGACCAGGAGATGGAGAAGATCTTCGGGCGCGCCTGGCTGATGATCGGCCACGAGAGCCTGGTGCCGAAGGTCAACGACTTCTTCCACACGTACATGGGTGAAGACCCCGTCATCCTGACGCGCGACGGCCAGGGCCGGCTGCACGCGCTCCTGAACATGTGCCGGCACCGCGGCAACCGTGTGGTCCGCTGCGACGACGGCAATGCCACGCGCTTCATGTGCACCTATCACGGCTGGACGTATGGCAGCGACGGCAAGCTGGAGCACGTGGCCGGGATGTCCGAGGCCTACTACGACGCGCTTGACAAGCCGTCGCTGGGCCTCGTCCAGGCCCGGGTCGACACGTATGCGGGGATCGTGTTCGCCACGTGGGCCGAGGATGCCCCGAGCCTCGAGGCCTTCCTGGGAGACGCGCGCTGGTACCTGGACACCGTCTTCAACCGGCGCGACGGCGGGATGCAGGCGCTCGGCCCGATGAAGTGGCTCGAGCCGGTCAACTGGAAGACCATGGTGGACAATTGCTCCGACAACTACCACGTGCCCACCACTCATCTGTCGAGCGCGAGGGTCCAGACCCGCTACCTCGGACGCCCACCGCTCTCCCACAAGGATCAGTTCGAGAGCCCGAACAAGCACGTCTTCGTCAACGGCCACTCGCTGACGTTCCGGGAGGCGCCCGACAATACGCCACGCTACGTGCACGGCATCTCGAAGGATACCTTCCCTCTCTTTCAGGCGTACCACGAGGCCACCCTTCCCGAGGTGGAGCGCCGGCTGGGCGCGTTCCGCGCACGCCACGTCCAGCTCGGCAACCACAGCATCTTTCCGAACGGCGTGCTGGGATTCCGGCTCGCCCTCCCGCGCGGTCCCTTGCAGACCGAGTTCTGGCACTTCGTGCTGCTCGAGAAGGACGCCCCCGAAGCGCTCAAGCACGCGATCCGGATCGGGAGTCAGGCCAACAACGGCGCGGCGGGGCTCTTCGAGCAGGATGACGTCGACAACTGGCGCCAGGTGACGGCGGCGAGCAAGAGCCGCCTCGGCCGCCGGATATCCCAGGATCTGTCGATGGGCCTTGGCCACGCGGGCGCGCATCCCGAGTACCCGGGCGTGGTCTCCGAGCGTTACATCTCCGAGAACAACCAGCGGCTCTTCTACCAGCGCTGGGAGGAGTTCATGAATGCCGAGAGCTGGGCGGACATCCCGATCGCGCCGATCACCGCGCGCTTCGAAGGCACGGCCACCCTCCACGGGTAGCGCGAAGCGCCGCGTGGGGAAGCACGCGAGCGCCAAGGTCACTACGGTGACCGTGACACCCCGCCAGGCCTTGTGGCTGGAGCTGATGGCCTTCTACACCCACGAGGCCTGGCTGCTGGACGAGCGGAAGTTCAAGGAATGGCTGGACCTGTTCACGGACGACGTGCTGTATTTCATGCCCCGCCGGAAGAACGTGCTGCGTCGCGAGGCGCACCGCGAAGTAACACCGCTGGGAGACCTCTCCCTGATCGAGGACGACCGGCGCTACCTGGAGATGCGGGTGGCGCGCCTGGAAACCGGCATGGCGTGGGGAGAGGATCCTCCCTCACGCACGCGCCATCTGATCGGAAACCTGGTGGCGGAGCCGCTGTCTAAAGGCGAGGTGAAGGCCAAGACCGCCTTCCTCGTGTACCGCTCGCACCTGGAGACGGATCACCAGCTCCTGGCCGGGAGCCGCGAGGACGTGCTGCGCCGGGTGAACGGCGCCTGGAAGATCGCCAAGCGCACCGTCCTGCTAGACGCCAACGTCCTCCTGGACAAAAACCTCAGCATCTTCCTTTAGCCCCCGTCATCGAACCGCCCCCTCACCCTACCCTCTCCCCCGATGGGGGAGAGGGATGAATTTGGGCTTGCCTCGCTGCGTTCTTCTTTCTGATCCCTCTCCCCCCAGTGGGGGAGAGGGCCGCAGTTCGAGCTGAAGGGCGAAGCCCTGAGGCGAGGGCTGGGTAGATCAGGGGGAGCTCGTCCTCGCGCATGCTGCTCAGTAGCCCTTCAGAAACGCGAGGACGTGGGCAGTGTACTCCTCGGGCTTCTCGAACGGGGGCCAGTGGCCGCAGTTGTTCAAGAGCACCACGCGCGAGTTGGTGACGTGGTTGAGAATGGCGATGCTCACCTCGAAGGCGACCATGCGGTCATAGCGTCCGTGAATCAAGAGCACGGGCGCCTGGATCCCGGCCAGCTCCGGCGTGTAGTCGTGCGGCACGCTCACTGACTGCCGCCGCGCCTCGTCGAATGCCGGCGACCAGGTGTGGGCCCGGTGGATATAGTCCACCAGCTCGTCGGTGACCAGCGCCTCGTCGTCGATG
The DNA here is from genome assembly GCA_036002485.1 of Candidatus Methylomirabilota bacterium. Classification (NCBI taxonomy): domain Bacteria; phylum Methylomirabilota (SeqCode); species Candidatus Methylomirabilota bacterium. The sequence goes on from DASYTI010000147.1 coordinate 9,357, forward strand.
TGCACGCGCAGGTACCGGCGGATGTTCTCGCGCGTGGGATCGGCGAGGGCCTCGCGCGTGGCCCGATTGCCCTCCGAGGGCCGGTTCGCCATCAGGTAGCGGTCCCCGCCGGTGCCGATGTGCGATCCGCCCATCACGAACCTGTTGACCCGATCCGGGTACGTGATGGCCGCCACCATGGAGGATTGCCCGCCCTGCGAGTTGCCGACGAAGTGCGCCCGCAGGATGCCTAGCGCGTCCAGGAGAGCGACGGCGGTCCGCGCCTGCACAGCATGGACGCCCTCCTTGTAGACAATCGGCCCGGTCTTGCTGAAGTTGGGCAGATCCATGAGGATGCACCGGAAGTGCCGCGAGAGAACGCCCATGGTCTTGTGGAAGGTGATCCACGCCGTCGTGCCCGGGCCATAAGAGTGCAGGAAGAGCACCGGCTCGCCGGCGCCGATGTCGTGGTAGTGCACCGTCATGCCGCCGGCCTGAACGGTCTTGCTCGTCTCTGACTCCGTGAGTCCACTCGATGTGATGAACGCCATCTATCTCTCCTTGTCAGGCAAGGCAAAGCCGCGCGCAGGAGGCACGAATACTGCTCTGGTGCGCGTACGCCTGTCAAGGCAGCAACCAGGTTGCGCTACGGAACCCCCGCGGGCTGACACAGGGTGTATACACTGTTCCGCGTGAGCCCTGCGATCGCGCCTGCCCGATGCCGGTACCGATCCATCTTCACCTCGGCGACCCGGCGAGAGAGGAGCGCCAACTTCGAGGCGTACTGGGCCTACTCGGTGGGCCGCGACGGAGACATCCTCCAGGACGAGAAGGATCTCGTGAAGAAGCGGGAGATCCTGGCCGGTTTCCAGGCACATCCCGTGCGGTCGCGCCGCCCCCTGGCCGACCCCGCGCGCTTCTATCGCAACCACGTGATCATGCAGGACGATCCCCGGACCCTCGACCGGGAGACGCTGCTCCTGACCTTCCTCTACAAGTTCGCCCGCCACGAATACGTCGGCATCTCCGCGGCCTGGGACACGATGGAACGGATGACCGAGTCGTCTTCGATGATCGAGAAGATCAGCACGTATCACCTCTGCGAGGAGTTCAGTCACATGCGCCTCTTCCAGGAGATCTTCCGGACGTTTCACCTCGATCAGGTGGAATGGGTCCCCCTCGGGAAATGGATGAGCCGCATGTACCGCGTCTTCCCCCTGCTCCCGGAGGCGATGCTGGCCCCGCCCGCCTTCGTGAGCGAGCTGATGGGCTTGACCGTGTACCAGCATCTCGACGGCGTCCTGGACGACATCCTCGCCGACGAGCCGGAGGCCCGCGAGCGCGTCCGCGCCCTCCTGCGGGAAGTCATGACCGACGAGCTGGCCCACGTTGGCCAGCGCCGCAACTTCCTCGGCCCCCTCGGGCTGCGCGCGGCTCACCTCATGGTGGAGTCGATGTATCGGGCCTTCTTCCGCGACATTCCGGAGACGACACTGCTCTTCGACGTCGAACGGATGATGCGGGACGGGAAGGCGTTCGACTACAGCACTATCGTGCCCGAGATGCTCGAGACGAGCTGGGTGCCCTCGTACTGCAGGGCGTAGTCGCCCAGGTAATGGGCGCGGAGGGTGACGGCCGGCTACATTCCAATTTCCGGCAGCGGCTGACGCTCCTGGGGACTTCTCTGCGCTGGACGCCTGCCAAACCATTGAATTGCCACGCGCGGTTCCTGGCTCAGCGCTTGCTCGCGAGTAGTAGAGCGCTTCCCTCCCGAGGCCGGGAGGAGATGCCTCGATCGGAGCCTTGACGCAGGATGGGGCCGCCTGTCGCTTTGCATCACGAAGACCGATCAGGTCTGGCACCCGGGAGATCGCGAGGACCGGCATGCGGTTGGCGTCCAAAATGTTCACCGCGTCGACGCTGGTTATCCTGGCGCTGGTCGGCGTCGCGGCCTGGAGTCTCCTCGCCGTGGATCACCTGGTCCGGGCGCATCGTGACATCACCGGCCAGTCTCTCCCGGCCCTTCAGCTCGAAGTGTCCCTTCAGGAGGCCGTCCCTCGGCTGCTTCGCCTCGAAGCTCGCTATCTGGTGTTGCGCGATCGGGCCTACGGGGATCTCCTGAAAGAGCGCGCGGAGCGCGCCGCGGCGGACCTCGAGCGATTGGACGTCCTTCTCAGGTCGACCGCGGAACAGAAGAGCTACCGTGAGGCGGTCGTGGCCCTCGCCACCTACCAGCAGCACGTGAACAGAGAGCGCGCTCTGCTCGGCCGGGGCGAGACGGCGCGGGCTCTGCGCCTATCAGAAGGGCCGGCGCGATCAGCCGCCGAGCGATTGGATCGCGCGTTGACGGAGCTCACCGAGGCAACCTCGGCCGAAGTCTCCCGGGCGCAGGCCGTGGTCCGAGCGCTGGAGCGCCGCACCTGGACCACCGTGCTCGTCACCTTGAGTGTCAGCCTCGTCGCGGCGATCGGCGCGACGGGCGTGGTCGCCTTCCGCCTGACGCGATCGATTCGTCAGCTGTCCGCGGCGACGAGGCAAGTGGCGGACGGCAGCTTCCAAGAGCTACCGGTCGAGAGGGGAGACGAGATCGGGGAGCTCACGTCCGCCTTCAATCGCATGGCCGAGCAGCTGCGAGAAGTCGAAACGCTCAAAGAGCAGTTCTTCTCGCAGATCTCACACGAGATCCGGAACCCGCTCACGGCGATCCGGGCCGCCACCCAGCTTCTCATGAAGCGAGGGCAGCAAACCCTCGACGCCAAGGAGCGCCAGTGGCTCGCGTCGATCGATGACAGCGTCGATCGTCTCCTCAGCCTGGTCACTCGGGTCCTGGACCTCAATCGGCTCCGGGCGGGCGTGTTCCCCCTGGAGCGGCACCCCGTCGCGCTGGACAAGGTCGTGGCTCGGGCGCTCGACGTGCTCAGTGCCCAGGCGGAGCAGCAGGGCCTGCTCCTGGAGGAGACCTCGACGGGTGTCAACTTCGTGATCATGGCCGACGAGGAAGGGCTGACCCAGGTGGTTCTCAACCTGGTCGGCAACGCGATCAAGTTCACCCCGCCCGGAGGTTCCGTCCAGATCGCGATGACCGACGCCCCGACGCATCTCGCGCTGGCCGTGCGGGACAGCGGACCCGGGATCCCGGCCGCGGACCTTCCCAAGATCTTCGAGCCGTATCAGCAGGCGCACCGCGGCCGAAACGGCTCCGGGCTCGGTCTGGCCATCGTCAAGGAGCTGGTCGAAGCCCACGAGGGCTCGATCGTGGTCGACAGCGATGAGGGGAAAGGAACCTGCTTCACCGTCCGCCTTCCGAAAGCTGCGTCTCCCTCATGAGATGCCTTGTCCTCGTCCTGACGCTGGGAGCTCTTTGCGCAGGATGCGCTGCGGTCGACTGGTTCCGCGCCAAGCCCGAGGGGCGATCGGAGTCCGCTCAGCTGCTGGCTCGCGCGGACGAGCTGGTCCGACAGGGGCAACCCGGCCCGGCACGCGATCTCTACGCGCAGGTCGCCGCCATGCCGGTCCGGGACGCCGTGCACGCACGCGCGCTCTACAATCTCGCGCGGCTGTACGTAGATCCCTCGAGCAGACTCCGTGACTACCGGGCGGCCAAGCTTGCCTTTGAACGGCTGCTCACCGAGCATCCGAAGAGCGAGTGGGAATCGGATGCCCGGGCGTGGCAGACCGCGCTCGCCGAGCTCGTGGCCCGCGAGGCGGAGCTCGCGGCACGGCAGGCCGAGCTGGCAATGCGCGAGGCAGAGACCCTCCGGCTGAAGAACGAGGCGGCGAAACTCGGGGCTGATCTCCAGCGTTTGAAGCGAATCGAGCTGAACTTCGAGCGCAGACGCTAGCGAAGCCTGAGTCGCATTGTCCGCTGTCGCTCTTCATGGGTTGGCCTTGATGATCTTCCAGCCCTGCACGCCGACCCCCGTCATGATCGCCGTGTCCCCAATGACGAACGCATAGGCGTCGGCTCGGGCTCCCGTGCGGGTGGCCATCGTCCCCGCGGTCGGGTTCATTGTTCCCGCTTGAGTGTCCATGGTCCCGTCCGGTATCGCGGTTCTGCCGGCGGGCAGGATGACCACTCCCTTGTCCTTGCCGACCTCCCAGCCACCGCTCTGGTTCAGGCGGCTCAGCGCGGAGTCGGTGACCAGGAAGAGCGCGTATCCGAATGGCAAGACGCCGGCTTGCGCCCCGTAGATGACCGAGCTGGTAACGTAGTGGGCGACTATCCTGCCGCCCACCAGCAATGCGCCGTAGCCGGACTGAAGGCCGAGGACGTAATTGTCCCTGGCGATTTCCGGGAAGACGAGGATGCCCTTTGCCGTGCCGGCCAAGTCCCTGGCCGCGGGAGTCGTGTCGTACAGGTGCCTGAGCGTGACTTCTACTTGACGATCGAGGCTTTGCGGATCGGCTCCGGCGGCCGACCGCGGGCCCGTCAGGAGCGCGGCCAGGATAGCCAGAGCGAGCGCGCCTCGAGCGCAGGTGTGTCTCACGGTGCGGGTGAGGGTTGTCACGCCGGCGATCCTGTCAGATCGACGGGCCTGGGTCAAACGGCTGGACACGCTTCATGGGAAGAGCTCAGCGCGCGACCCTATCGGCGCTGAAGAGGTCCCGCGGCCGTCACGATTCCGTCGTGAGGAGCGATAATGCGGTCATGCCGATCAAGGCCATCACATTTGACGCGTACGGCACCCTGCTGCGGAACGAAAATCTGATGCTGATTCCTCAGCGGATCGTGGAAGACCACAAGCTGTCGGTCAGCGCCCACGATGTCTGGCGTCGGTGGATGGCTCTTTACTTCGAGGCAACGCAACAGCCCCCATTTCGCACGCTCCGGGTCATTCAGGAAACGATCTTGTCGCGCGTGCTGCAATCCTTCGATGTCCGGGCCATGGCCGGCCCGTACGTCGATCTTTTCTTCCAGCTCACCACGCAGGCCGAGCCCTATCCCGAAGCGCTGAGCGTCTTGAACGCCCTCGGCGGGATCCCGTCCGCCATTGTCTCCAATGCCGACCATGAACACATCGCCGCCTGGAACTTCGCATGGCCGGTTCAGTTCGTCGTCATCTCTGAGAACGTGAGAGCCTACAAGCCGCATCCGCTGATGTTCCGGAAGGCCGTGGAGCAACTGGGTGTTCAGCCTCATGAAGTCCTGCACGTCGGCGATAGCGACGTGGACGATGTCCAGGGCGCCAAGACCGCCGGTCTGCCCGTCGCGTGGGTCAATCGTGATGGTCGCGCGCGCCGCCCTGATGTACCCGAGCCTGATTTTGAAATCGCTGATCTTAGCGAGATGCTGAAGCTTCTTTAGTGTGATACGTGCACATCCCCTGTGGCTTGTAGGGCCACATTCGATGTGCGTTAATAGGTGCCCGACGTTCACCGGTGAGGAGGCGTACCACATTGATCCCACGCCACCGTCCGTCCCATCGCGCCGTCGCCGACGGCTGAGCCCCTCGACCCGTGGAGCGGATCGAGGCGACCCGGGACCGCGCGCTGCCCTGGCCGGCGGCGCGCCGCGCGCGTCGGTCGTGGACCCGCACGCGCCGGCTCGTGTTCGTCGGCTTTGTCGCGCCGGCAGTGGTCGTGCTCGTGCTCGTCACCGTGCTGCCCCTCCTCTACCTCGTGGTGACCAGCTTCACGCCACTCGACCTGACCAACCCGGCTTCTAAGCGCTGGGCCGGGCTGACCAACTACCGCCAGCTTGCCGCCGACGGCCGGTTCTGGAACTCGGTGTGGGTGCAGACGCAGCTCTCGTTCTGGACCGTGTCGCTGCAGATGATCATCGGCTTCGCCATCGCGCTCCTGCTGAACGGGCACCTGCGCTTCCTCGAGCTGGTGCGTGCCGCCTTCATCGTCCCCATGGTGCTGCCGCCCGTGGTGGTCGCGCTCATCTGGAAGATTCTCTTCACGCCGGACATCAGCATCCTCGACTGGGCGCTGGGCCTGCTCGGCCTGCCCCAGCCAGCCTGGCTGGCCGACCCGAAGCTGGCCCTGTGGGCGGTGATCGTGGCCGACGTCTGGGAGTGGTTCCCCTTCGTGATGCTCATGCTGCTCGCGGCGCTCCAGATGCTGCCGAGCGACCCGCTGGAGGCCGCGCGCCTCGATGGCGCCTCGCCCTGGCAGGTCTTCCGTTACATCACCGTGCCCCTCCTCAAGCCCACCCTCGTCGTGGCCATGCTGTTCCGTCTCATCGACAGCGTCAAGGCTTTCCCCCACATCTTCATCATGACGGGCGGCGGGCCGGGAACGACCACCGAGGTCACGAACTTCTACGCCTACCTGCAGGGCTTCTCCTACACCTACGTCGGCTACTCGAGCGCGATCATCGTGGTCATGCTGCTGGCTACCTTCGTAATGAGCCTCGGCGTGCTGCGGGTGGCCGGGCGGGAGCACGACGTTGAATAGCCCACGGAGGTATGACCTTGAATAGCCGCGCGTGGACGGCCTCCGGCACCGTGCTCCTCATGCTCGTCGTGCTGGGCCCCGTGCTCTTCATCGTGCAGATGTCCGTGCGCTCGGGCCTCGAAGCCTTTCGCATGCCGCCCACCCTTGTCTTCAGCCCCACCCTGCAGAACTACATCGATCTCCTCGAGGGCAAGTTCGTCCGCTCTCTCATGAACAGCACGGTGACCGCCACCTCCACCACGGTCCTCGCGCTGCTCCTGGGGGTGCCCGCGGCCTACGCCTTCTCGCGGGCGCGCGTTCGCGCGCAGGGGCTCGTCTCCCTGTGGACCCTGACCACGCGGATGGCGCCCCCCATCGCCTTCGGCATCCCGTTCTTCCTCCTCTACAAGGACCTGGGCCTGATCGACACGCGGATAGGGCTCGTCGTCATCTACCTCACGTTCAACCTCTCTCTGGTGATCTGGATGATGCGGGCGTTCTTCGATGGCGTCCCCCGCTCCCTGGAGGAGGCCGCGTACATCGACGGCGCTGGCATCTCCGCGGCCTTCCTCAGGATCGTCCTGCCCCTGTCGGCCCCGGGCCTCGCCACCACCGCGATCTTCACGTTCCTCTTCGCGTGGAACGACTTCTTCTACTCGCTACTCCTCACGCGCAGCGAGGCGGTGACCGCGCCGGTGGCCATCGTGAACTTCATGAACTACGAGAGCTGGGAGTGGGGTAAGGTGGCGGCGGCCGCCACCATGATCATGCTGCCCGTGGTCGCGCTCTCGGTCGTGGTGCGCAAGTACCTCGTTCGCGGCCTCACGGCGGGCGCCGTGAAAGGCTAGGAGGCTTAGCTATGGAGCGCATTGGTCGTCGCCGGTTCCTCCGATCCACCGCCGTGGCCACCGGGCTCGCCGTGTCGGGCGTCCGGCCCTCGCGCCCTCTCGCCCAGGCCGGCAAGCCCCACGCGGGCACCCGGCTCAAGGTCGCGCAGGTCTCGCACGCGTACGCGGAAGCGTTGCTGGCGCGGCTTCCCGCCTTCGAGCAGCAGACGGGCATCAAGGTGGAGATCGACCAGATGTCGTTCCCCGTCCTGAACCAGCGCGCAGATCTCGAGCTGGCCAGCGGCTCCGGGGCCTACGACGTCATGCAGATGATCTTCATCCGCTCGGGCCGCTGGATCGCCGCGGGGTGGGCCGAGCCGCTCAACCCCTTCATCGACGACGCCAAGCTCACCGACAAGGGGGCCCTCGACGTGGCCGACTTCGTGGCGGGAGCAATGGCGCCGTTCAAGCGCGGGGACACCCTCTACGCGCTGCCCTGGCTCTCCGACAGCACGGTGGTGGGCTTCCGCGCGGATATCTTCGAGAAGGCGGGCTACGCGAAGTTCCCGGAGACCTTCGAGGCGCTCCAGGAAGCGGCCGCCAAGATCCACACGCGCCAGACGGCCGGCTTCGTCACCGAGGACAACCTGCACTGGATCTTCCCGAACTGGCTCCTGTCCTACGGCGGGGGCTTCTTCGCCAATCCGCCGAGCGATCTCACGCCCACCTTCGACACGCCGGAGGCGCTGCGCGCGGCCGAGCTGTTCACCACGATGCTCAGCAAGTACTCGCCGCCCGGCGGCATCAAGCTCGATCCCTCGGTGGCCCAGGCGATCATGCAGCAGGGCAAGGCCGCCTGTTACCTGGACGGGATGGGCAACACCCAGCACATCATCGACACCAAGAAGACCACCCTGGCCGACCGGATGGCCTTCACCCATACGCCCCGCGGGCCCAAGGGGCACTTTCCCCAGCTGGCCGTGCATGGTTACTTCATCAACAAGGCCTCGAAGAACAAGCAGGCCGCCTGGGAGTTCATCAAGTGGGCCACGGGCAAGGACCAGATGCTGTGGAGCGCGCTCAACAAGGGCCACCTGGCGTGTACGCGCACCTCCGTGCTCGCCCACGCGGACGTGCGCCAGAAGTTCACGTGGCACGGCTCGGATCTGGCCGCCCTGCACCTGGCCGTGATGAAGCGCGCCGGGGAGGGCTACATGGCCTATCGCACGGTGCCCCAGTTCCCGCCCGTGGGCGACCGGGTGATCATCGCCATGACCTCGATCGCCTCGGGTCAGGCCAGCGTGGCCGACGGGATGAAATCGCTTCAGAAGGACGCCGAAGGGATCCTGGAGAAGGCCGGCGTCAAGATCAACCGGAGGAGCTAGCCATGAGCGAGCGCATGACCATCCGACCCGTCTCCGCCGCCGTGGGCGCGGAGATCCTCGATGTCGACCTGGCGGGCTCGCTGACGGAGTCCGCCATCGGCGAGATCCGGCGCGCCCTGTTTCAGCACGGCGTGGTGTTCTTCCGGGACCAGAAGCTGACGCCGGAGCAGCACGTGGCCTTCGCAGAGCGCTTCGGCGAGATCAACGTCAACCGGTTCTTCAAGGCGGTGGACGGCTATCCCATGATCGCCGAGGTGCGCAAGGAGCCCGAGCAGACGGGAAACATCGGCGGCAGCTGGCACACCGACCACAGCTACGACCAGGCCCCGGCCATGGGCTCGATCCTGTATGCCCGCGAGGTGCCGGAGACGGGCGGGGACACACTGTTCGCGAGCATGTACGCGGCCTATGACGCGCTCTCCGGCGGGCTCAAGCAGACGCTGGAGAGCTTGCAGGCCCTTCATTCGAGCCGCCACGTCTTCGGCGTCGAGGCGTACGCGGGGCGCGGGGATCTGAAGGGACGCTATCTGAATCCCGAGGCAGCCGAGCAGGATGCTGTGCATCCCGTGGTCGTCCGCCATCCCGGCTCGGGGCGCAAGGCCCTCTACGTGAATGCCGCCTTCACCGTCCGCATCGCGGGGTGGACCGACGAGGAGTCCCAGCCGCTCTTGCGGTACCTCTACCAGCACGCGGCGCGGCCGGAGTTCAGCTACCGCTTCCAGTGGCGCGAGGGATCGATCGCGTTCTGGGACAACCGCTGCACGTGGCACTATGCGCTCAACGATTACCACGGCCAGCGTCGCCTCATGCACCGGATCACCGTGGAGGGGGTGCCGCTGAGCTGAGGACGGCCTGCCCGCGCCCCTGATCAGAGGTTCCGCGCGACGAGCCAGAGGCCGAGCAGGCAAAGGAAGCCGAGCAGCACGCGGTTGAAGGTCTGCTGCTGGAGACGGTCCTGCACCTTGAGCCCGAGGGCGAAGGCGCCGAGGGCGACCACCGTGAGGGCCAGCGAGTACCCCAGCAGGGCCGGCGACAGCAGCCCGTAGTAGACGACCGCGCCGAGCTGGATGATCTTGTAGACGAAGAAGGTGAAGGCCACCGACGAGATGAAGTCGCGCTTGGTCAGGCCGAGCGCATGGAAATACATCGCCAGCCATGTCCCCGGCACGTTGGTGATCCCGCCCACGAGTCCCGCCAGCAGTCCCACCACGGGGGACAGCCACCGCTCCCCGCGCGGCGACACGCGCGGGGTCACGCCGACGCTGTTGAGGGCGGCGAAGGCCAGCATGAACACGCCCAGGACGAGCGCCGCCGTACGCGAGGAGACCGCCACCAGCAGACGCGTGCCGACCACCATCCCGATCGCGCCGAACATCAGCAGGACGGCGAAGCGCCGGACGGTGGCCACGGGCGCGCCGTTCCGGATGAACTGCAGCCCGTCCATGACGATGTTCGGCACGATCAGGATGACGACCGCCACCTTGACGTCCAGGACGATGGTCAGGAGGGGAGTGGCGAGAACCGGAAAGCCGAACCCGATGGAGCCTTTGACGAACGCCGCCGCGATCACGGCCGCCGCCGCGAGGACCGCCGTCACCCCCAGAGCATAACTTGAGCTTGGTGTGCTGAGCTTCAAAAAGCTGCGGCATGTCGCGAAGGATTGCAGCTTAGAGCGCGACTTCGATTGGCTTTGCCCCGATGCCACTTACCTTCAGTACCGAGAAGCCGAGCACATTGCCTTCCGCGTCCACCTTTTCCATAACTTGATCGTTGGCAGTTTCCCGGAAATAGCCCGGCCGCTGATCGAAGAGCACCTCGAGATAGTCGCCCTTGGCGTCGTACCAAACCTTCACTCTGTCTCTGGCCATAGCCTCCACCCCCGCTTCACGCTGTCCGTCAGATAGGCGGTCAGGACGAACGCATCGCCGTGGGTGATCTTGACCACCACACACAGGTACTTTGCCCCCACGGCAGTCTCCCGATAGAACCGATAATACAGCCGGGCTTTCGTATCGAACAGAGATTCCAGGACCCGGCCCGAATTTCGAAGCGTCTCTTCGATCGCCCCCTCACTTCCGGTCATCTCCGGATGTTCGAGAATGTGCTCGAGCCGCTCGTCAGTAAGTCGTACTTCCAGGCCCTGATAATCGCGCAGAAGAATCATGGCCAGCGAGATGCTAGATCCTGAAGTCCGAACCCGTCAATGTGTCAGGAGAGATACAGCGCAGAGAGATCCAGGTTGCCAGCTTGTCAGGCCCAAGAGGATCGAGGACCGGCGAGCGAGCTATGGCATGATGGCGCCCGGAGGACCCATCCCATGATCGCAAGCGCGCGCATCGCGAATCCGCAGTACCTCGTGGAGACCGACTGGCTGGCCGCGCACCTGGCCGACCCGGAGCTTCGTGTCTTCGATTGCACGACCTATCTCGATCCAGACCCGGTCACCGTCTTCTCGGTGCGGAGCGGCCGGCCGGAGTGGGAGAAGGGGCACATCCCGGGCGCGGGCTATCTGGACCTGCAAGGCGAGCTGTCGGATGCGGCCAGCCCGTTCCGCTTCACCATGCCCCCCGCGGAGCAATTCGCCGCGGCCATGTCGCGCCATGGTGTAGCCGAGGGCTCCCGCGTGGTGCTGTACAGCGCGGGCAGCGTCATATGGGCGGCGCGGATCTGGTGGATGCTCCGCGCTTTCGGCTTCGACAACGCCGCCGTCCTGAACGGAGGCTTCGACAAGTGGAAGGCCGAGGGCCGCCCGCTGTCCACCGAGCCGCCGCGGCCGGCGCCCGCGCGCTTCGTCGCGCGCCCGCGTCCCGAGATGATCGCCACCAAGGCCCAGGTGGCCGCGGCCATCGCTGACCCGCACGTGTGCATCGTCAACGCCCTCACCGCCAAGCAGCACACGGGCGAGGGCGGCGTCCACTACGGCCGCCCCGGACGTATCGCGGGCAGCGTCAACGTCCCCGCGCATCGTCTGGTCGACGGCGAGAGCAAGGTCTTCCTGCCTGCGGGCGACCTCGCCGCGATGTTCGCGGAGACGGGCGCGGACCGGGCCGAGAAGGTCATCACCTACTGCGGCGGCGGGATCGCGGCGAGCGCGGATGCCTTCGTCTTGGCATTGCTCGGCCACGACAATGTCGCGCTCTACGACGGGTCGCTGTCGGAGTGGGTCAAGGACCCGGCGGCCCCGATGGAGACGGGGCCGCCCGCTCAGACGCCCAGATAATACTTCTTCACCAGCTCGTTCTCCCGCAGCTCTTGCGTGCTGCGGCCCTCGAACTCGATCTTGCCGTGGACGATGATGTAGCCGCGGTCGGCGATCTTGGTCGCCTGGTTGAAGTTCTGCTCGGCCATGAGCACGGTGAGCTGGCGCTGCTCCTTCAGCTCCTTGATCTTTCCGATCACGCGATTCACGAGGATGGGGGCCAGTCCCACGGACGGCTCGTCCACGAGGAGGATCCGCGGTGAGGACATGAGGGCGCGGGCCACCGCGAGCATCTGCTGCTCGCCCCCGCTCATGCTGCCCGCGCGCTGCGTCCGCCGCGCGAAGAGCAGCGGGAACGTCTCGAAGGAGAAGGCCAGGTTGGCCGCGATGTCGCCGCGGGCCGCCGACCGGTAGGCGCCGAGCAGGAGGTTCTCCTCGACGGTCAGCTTCGGGAAGAGCCGGCGCCCCTCCGGCACCAGGGCGATGCCCAGGCCCACGATCTCTTCGGTGGACTTCCGGGTCAGGTCGATGCGCGTGCCGTCGGTCTCCAGGAAGATCTCGCCCGCCTCGGGCGTCACCATGCCCATGATGCACTTGATGAGCGTGCTCTTGCCGTTGCCGTTGGTGCCGAGGAGGGCGACGGTCTCCCCCTCTCGCACCTCGATGGACACGCCGTGGAGCACGCGCACGGCGCCGTAGCCGGCCTCCACGTCGCGGACGACGATCCTACTCGCCAAGGTAGGCCTTCTCCACGGCCGGGTTCCTGACGATCTCCTCCGGCGTCCCCTCGGCGATCCGTTCCCCGGCGTCGAACACCACGATGCGCTCGGAGAAGCGCATCACCGCCCGCATGATGTGCTCGATCATGATGATCGTGATGCCCTGCTCGTTCAGCCGGAAGAGGATGGTCAGGATGTCGTCCACCTCGTTGCTGGAGAGCCCGGCCATGGCCTCGTCGGAGATGAGCAGCTTCGGCCGCGCGGCCATGGCCCGGGCCAGCTCGAGCTTGCGCATCTCGATCTGCGTGAGCCCGGCCGGTTTGAGGTGCGCCTTCGCCTCCAGCCCGATGCTGCGCAAGATCTCCCCGGCGTCGGCACTGCCCTGAGCGCCCGCGCGTCCGGCCCCCGCGTACTCCAGGGGGATGCCCAGGTTCTCCAGCACGGTCATGCTGGTGAAGGGCTTGGGGATCTGGAAGCTGCGCACGATGCCGAGCCGGGTTCGCTGGTGAGCGGGCAGCGCGGTGATCTCGCGTCCGTCGAAGTGGATGGTGCCGCTGTCGACGGGCAGCGCCCCGGAGACGCAGTTGATGAGGGTCGTCTTGCCGGAGCCGTTCGGCCCGATGAGGCCGAAGCGCTCGCCGGCCTTGACGGACAGGCTCACGCGGTTCAGCGCGGTGAAGCCGCCGAAGCGCTTGACGAGCCCCTGCACCTCGAGCAGCGCCCCCGCCATCGCGTCAGCGGCCTCGCAGGCGCCGCACCAGGCCCAGGATCCCCTCGGGGGCCAGGACGACGAAGGCGACGAGCACGACCCCCACGATGAACAGATTCATCTCGGAGGAAATCGTCACCGTGGCGAGCTGCTGGGCCGTCCCCAGCAGGACGGCGCCGATCACCGGGCCGACCCAGCTCGTGGTGCCGCCGATCATCGGCATGGCCAGCGCGTTCACGGCGTAGTCGAGGGCGAAGGCGGAGTTGGGCTCGATGAAGGTGACGTAGTAGGGAAACGGCGCCCCGGCCACGCCGAGGAGGAAGCCGCTCACGGTGGTGGCGAAGAGCTTGAGCCGCAGCGTGGGCACCCCCATGCACTCGGCCGCCTCCTCGTTGTCCCGCAGGGCGGCGAGCCCGCGGCCGATCCAGGATCGCTCGATGAAGCGCGCCACGATCACCGCGACCACGGCGAGTCCGACCATCACCGTGAAGAGGAAGACGACGTAGTTGCCGAAGGGCGGCCCGCTCGGGCGGATGACGCTGAGGCCCCGCGAGCCACCCACGTACTCCCAGTTGGTGATCACCGTCTGCAGCACGACGGACAGGGCCAGGGTGGCGATCGAGAAGAAGACGCCTCGGAGGCGTAGCGTGAGATAGCCGATGCCGAGCCCGAGCAAGGCGGCCACGAGCCCGCCCGCGAGGATCTGCACGGGCAGCGGCGCGCGGATCGAGAGGATGAGGAAGACCGACGTGTACGCCCCCATGGCGAAGAATGCCGGCGTCCCGAAGTTCACGTAGCCGCCGTAGCCGCCGAGGATGTTCCACGCCGTCGCGATGACGACGTACTGGAGGATGACGTACCCGGCGAAGTAGAGGTACGGGTTCACGCGGAGTGAGGCCACGCCGATGCCGGCCGCCATGACGGCCGCCCCCACCACGAGCGTCCAGCCAAAGCGCGCCATCTATCGTCCGAAGAGCCCCGCCGGTCGCACGGCGAGCACGAGGAGCAGGATCCCGAACGACACCGCGGGCGCCCATGAGGGCCCGAAGAACGTGGACATCAGGCTCTCGGCAACGCCGAGGATGACGCCGGCCACGAGGGTGCCGCCGATGCTTCCCATGCCCCCGAGGACGGTGATGGCGAACATCCGGCCGATGTAGTCACGGTCGCTCGACGGCACCACGGGCGTGATGGTGATGAGCAGCGCGCCCGCGAGGCTCGCGGCGGCGATGCCGATGCCGAAGGCGATGGTCTTGATTTGCACGGGGTTCGCGCCCATGAGGCGGAGCGCCGCCTGATCCTGCGACACCGCCATGATCGCGCGTCCATAAAACGTCCGGCCCAGGAAGAGGTAGAGGGCGGCGGTCATGGCGACGCCGACGACGCACGGGATGAGGTAGCGGAAGGCGATCCCCACGCCGCCGAACACGATCGACTTGCCGATGTACGCGGCCTGCACCAGCCGGTAATCGACTCCGAACTTCAGGCTCAGGCTGACTTCCAGGATGAAGAGAATCCCGAAGAAGAAGACGAGACCGCGCAGCGATTCTTCACCGCGGCGCTCGAAGCTCCCGTAGTAGACACGATAGACGGCGGCGCCGAGCAGGTAGAACACCGGCGTGAAGAGGATCCCCGCGAGGATCGGGTCGAGGCCGAACGCCTCGTTCATCACGTACGTGATGTACGCGCCGAGGACGAGGAAGGCGGGCTGAGCGATGTTGGCGATGTCGAGGAGGCCGAAGATGAGCCCGATGCCCAGGCTCACGGCGGCATAGAAGCCCCCCAGCAGCAGTCCGGCGACTACCGCGTTCGCCAGCAGGTCCCAGGAGAACAAGGGACGCGGGCTATTTCAGCGCGGCGGCGTACGGATAGACGATCTTCCCGGACGTGAGCTCGTCGGGATAGAGGACGGGCTTCTTGCCCGGCCCCCGGAATTGCTCCACGTCGTTGCCCTGAACCTTCTGGTACTGGACCATGAGCGTCCGTCCCTTGGCCCACTCGCCGTTCTTGCCGAACTTGATCTTCCCCACGATCGTGCTGAACTCCGTGGCGCGGATGTAGTCGGCGATCTTCTGCTGGTCGAGGCCCTTGGTCGCCTCCACCGCCTGTCCCAGGACCTGCATGGCGGCGTAGGCGTAGGGCGGCAGGTAATACCCGAGGGTGTCGACGCCCTCCTTGGCCGCGCGCGGCTGGTACTCCTTGAAGAAATCCTGGATGCCCGGGAACATCATGGTCGGCTCCGGAACCCAGTAGTCGTAGTTCACGATGCCGTTCAGCATCGGGCCCATGCTCGTCATGACGGTGGTGAACTGCAGGCCCACCATGCCGCCGCCCATGATCTTCGGCTGCAGACCGACTTCATGCGACGCGCGGAGCATGCCCACCGAGTCCGGCGGATACGACGCGATGAAGACGATGTCGGGATTCGTCGCCTTGATCGCGCGGACGATCGGCGTGTAGTCCACCGTGCTCGGCGGATACGTCTTGTCGTAGACCGTCTTGAACCCGAGCCGCTTGACGAGCTCGCGCGCGCCGACCATGGCGGTCTGCGGGTATTCGGCGTCGGCGCCGACCAGGGCCACCGTCTGCGGTCGGGGCGTCTGCTTGGCCGCCAGCTCGAAGAACCCGGTGGCCGTGCTGGTGGCCGGATCGGGACCCGTGGGCGAGATCTGGAAATAGTTCGGGTACTTGTACTTCTCGTTGTTCGCGAGGCCGAAGATGCCGATGACGGTCAGCTTGCGCTCCATGGCCATCGGCATGAGCGGCGCGATCAGGTTCGTCCCGTAGCCGGACACCACGAGATCGGCCTTGTCGACGTCGAGCAGCTTCGAGTAGATCCCGGGCACGGTGGCCGGGTTGGTCTGGTCGTCGTAGAAGATCAGCTCCACGGGCCGGCCGAGGAGGCCGCCCTTCTTGTTGACGTTGTCCTTCCAGATCTGCATGGCGAGCAGCGCCGGCTTGCCGTTGGCGGAGAGCCCGCCCGTCAGGGCCATGCCGAAGCCGATCTTGATTGGATTGGCCGCCTGGCCCACGACCGACCCCGCGCCGGCGAGCGCGAATATCGCGACGACGGTCCCGATCACGACCCAGTGACGCATCGGCTGTCTCCAAGGCTGATTCATTACCTCCTCGCTTTCTGCGCCCTCCCGCAGGCGCGCGCCGCTCATGCAGCGAGCCAGAGACTGCGCCACCGGCCTCGGTCTTGTCAAGACCAGCGCGACGGGCGCGGGCCGGCTGGCCGTCACGCCGCGCCTGTGATATGCATGGGCGGCAACGGCATCGCGCCATGGTGACGCCGGCGGAAGGAGCGCGAAAGGCATGATCGAGGGACTCCGCGATTTTCTGACCC
>DASYTI010000148.1 GCA_036002485.1 Candidatus Methylomirabilota bacterium
ACCACGGGCAGCTTCAGGCCCAGCTTGTTCACCGCCGCGATGATGCCCTCGGCCAGCCGATCCACCCGGAGGATGCCGCCGAAGACGTTGATGAACACGGCCTTGACGGACGGGTCCGACGAGAGAATGCGAAAGGCGTTCTCGATCTGCTCGGGGGAGGCGCCGCCACCCACGTCGAGGAAGTTGGCGGGCTCGCCACCCGCCAGCTTGATGATGTCCATGGTCGCCATGGCCAGCCCCGCCCCGTTGACCATGCAGCCGACATTGCCGTCGAGCTTGATGTAGTTGAGCCCGTACTTCGAGGCCTCGACATCGAGCGGCGTCTCCTCGTTGATGTCCCGGAGGGCCACGATCTCCTTGTGCCGGTAGAGGGCGTTGTCGTCGAAGTTGAGCTTGGCGTCGAGGGCGAGCACGCGGCCGTCCCTGGTAATCACGAGGGGGTTGATCTCGGCCAGCGAGCAGTCCTTCTCGACATAGGCGCGGAAGAGGTTGAGGATGAGCGAGACCCCCGCCTTGAACTGGTCGCCAGAGAGCCCCAGGCCGAAGGCGAGGTTGCGCGCCTGGAACGGCTGGAGACCCAGGGCGGGGTCAGTCCACTCGCGAATGATCTTGTCCGGGTGGGTGGCGGCGACTTCCTCGATCTCCATGCCGCCGGCTTGCGAGGCCATGACGACGTGCGTGCCCTTCCCGCGGTCGAGGGTCATGGAGAGGTAGAGTTCGGTCGCGATCGGGGAGGCCTCTTCCACCAGCACCTTGAGTACCTTGATGCCCTCGGGCGGGGTCTGCGGGGTCTTGAGCATCATGCCGAGGATCTGTCTCGCGGCGGCCTCGGCGCCCGCGGCATCCTCCGCCAGCTTGACTCCGCCGGCCTTGCCGCGCCCGCCCGCGTGCACCTGCGCCTTGACGACGACCTTGCCCCCGAGCTTGGCGGCAATGGCCTTGGCCTGCGCCGGCGTGTCCGCAACCTCGCCGTTCGGCACGGGCACGCCGTACTCGCGCAGGATGGCCTTGCCTTGATACTCGTGGATCTTCATCGCCCGCTTCGGCTCACCCTTGAAATTCAGGCCGGGAGGTCATATCCGGATCAGCACCCACAGGGTGGCCACCGTGCCCACGATGGCGCTGCCGTAGCAGAGGACGGCGATGGGCGCCCGGAACCCGTGGAGCCCCAGGTCCTCCAGGATGA
Organism: Candidatus Methylomirabilota bacterium; assembly: GCA_036002485.1. Classification (NCBI taxonomy): domain Bacteria; phylum Methylomirabilota (SeqCode); species Candidatus Methylomirabilota bacterium. Next base: position 1,187 of record DASYTI010000148.1, read on the forward strand.
AGCGGAAGCGGTGGGCCCAGTGATAGAGCGGCAGGGCGATGAGCACGAACAGATAGACCTTGACGAGCGGATGGCTGACGAGCGCCAGCATCCGCGCGTGGCTCACGTTCACCCACCCGAGCGGGAGGGCCAGGCCGTGCAGGAAGATGTGGACGGGCACCAGGAACGCCGCCACCACCCCTCCTACCGAGAAGAGACTCCACCAGAGCGGCTCGATCGTCTTGCCGGGGGACATGGCTCAGCTCCTCACGAGCAGCCAGTACAGGATGAACAGCGACACGACGACCCAGGCGACGTAGTTACCGGCGACCACCAGCGGGGGCGGCACCTGACGGTCGCCCACGCGTACCACCTGAATGACGCCCGTGGCCTGAAACCACGTGATCGTGTGATAGAGAGCAAAGGCCAGGGCGACCACATGAAAGACGATCCACCCCGGAGATTGCAGCTTCGCCACCATGTCCGCGTAGACCTGGGGCCCCTGCCCGATCTTGTAGACGATGACGAGCAGCTCCACGAGGAAGATCGCGACGAAGACGCAGGTCACCTCCCGGAGCATGAAACGGACATACCCCGGACGCCGGAGCCACCAGGTCGCGGGCAGCTTGGGGTAGTAGAGGCCGGGGCGTGCGGGACGCGCCTCGCTCATAGGGATCTCCGCGAGCCCGGCTCGCACCGAAGGTGGCCCGTTCCAGGCGCGCGTGGCTTCATTTCCGGCCGCCCCAGGGCATGAGCACGGACATGGCCCAGTCCTTGGCGCCGGCCACCTTGGAGCGCTGGATCGCCGCGGCGGGGTCGACGCCCTTCGGGCACACCACCGAGCATTCGCCGACGAAGGTGCACTCCCACACGCCGACGCTGTCGCTCAGGATCGGCTCGCGCACCCGATATCCCTCGTCCCGCGAATCCAGGTTGTACCGGTAGGCGAGCGCGATGGCGGCGGGGCCGACGAAGGCCGGGGCCAGCCCGTAGACGGGGCAGGCCGCATAGCAGAGCATGCAGTTGATGCACATGCTGAACTGCTTGTAGGCCTCGAGCTGGGCCGGGCTCTGACGATACTCGCCCTCCGACACGGGCTTCTCCGTCTCGCGGATGAGCCAGGGCTTCACCCGGCGCAACTTCTCCAGAAAGTCGTCGAGGGCGACGACGAGATCCCGGATCACCGGGAAGTTCGCCAGGGGCTCCACGCGAATCGGCCCCGGGTGGTAGTCGCGCAGGAAGGCGGAGCACGTGAGCTTGGGGACGCCGTTCACCATCATCCCGCAGCTCCCGCACACGCCCATGCGACAGGACCACCGGTAGGTGAGCGACCCGTCCACCCGATCCTTGATGTGGTTGAGCGCATCGAGGACCACCCAGTCCTTCCGGTACGGCACCGAGAAGGATTCGGTGCGCGGCTCGGTGTCGTGGCCAGGCCGGTAGCGGGTCACCTCCAGCGTGATGGTCTCTTCGGTCATCGCTCCTCCTTAGTACTTCCGTTCCTCGGGGGGCCACCGGGTGATGGTGACGGGCAGGTAGTCGATGCGCGGGCCGTCGGGCGTCCGGTAGGCGAGCGAGTGCTTGAGGAAGCGCGCGTCGTCGCGCTTGGGGAAGTCCGTGCGGGTGTGGGACCCGCGCGACTCTTCCCGCAGCAGCGCCGAGTTGGCCACGGTCTCCGCCACGTCCAGCATGCAATCGAGCTCCAGGGCGGCGATCAGCTCCGTGTTGAAGACCGCGTCCCGGTCCGAGAGCCCGATGCGCGCGAAACGTCCCCGCAGCTCGCGGAGCGTCTTGCACGTCGCCTCCATGGTGGCCCGCTCCCGGTAGATGCCGCAGCCCTCCTCCATGGCCTTCTGCAGCTCCTCCCGGATGTCGGCGATCCGCTCGCGACCGTCGGCCCTGAGGAACCGCGTGTCGAGACGCTTCCGCTCGTCGCTCACCAGCTGGGCGACCGGATTCGCCTTGACGGCCGGCCGCTCCAGCGCGTGCCGGGCCGCGGAGCGGCCCGCGCGGGTTCCGAACACGAGCAACTCGGTGAGCGAGTTGGAGCCGAGGCGGTTGGCGCCGTTGATGGAGACACAGGCCGCCTCCCCGGCGGCGTACAAGCCCTCGAGCGGCGTCTTGGCGTTGATGTCAGTGGAGATGCCGCCCATCATG
>DASYTI010000149.1 GCA_036002485.1 Candidatus Methylomirabilota bacterium
ACGCCGGCCAGCGCCGACTGGGTCAGGCTCATGGCGCCGACCATGAATTGCGGCGGGATCTTGCCGCCGGGGCCGTACTCGCGATGGCTGTGAGAGAGGGCGACGCCGAGGAGATAGTAGACGAAGCCCTCGTTGATGGCGACCTCGGCCGTCTCCTTGAGCCAGCGCCCCAGGCTGTGCTTGCGCCGCTCGATGCGCTCGCGATCGGGCTCTCCATCCGTGCCGAGAAAGAACTGCGCTGTGGCGGGGAACTTGAGGAAGTGGTCGTAGAGCGCGGAGGTGAGCGCCGCCTCATGCTTGAGCACGAGCGGCGCGGTGCGGCGGATCAGGGCGATGTCGTCGGCGCCGAGGCCCACGAAGGCCATCTGCTCCCTGACGAAGCGCTCCATGTCCGCGCCTGGATGGACGCGCTCGACCTCGCTCATGGCCTCCGAGCATAGCGCGTTGTGCTCGCCCGTGCGGCCCGGTATGCTCTGCCCGTGCTTGCCGTGATCATGGCCCTCTTGCTCCTGCTTGTCGCACCGGGCGCGGCTGTCGCCGCCCAGACCGCGAGCTGGCTCGATGAGGAGAAGCCGGCGAACTGGAACAAGATGCGAGGCCCCGTGCCCGAGGGCCCCGCGCCGGACGGAGATCCGGCGGATACGCCGCGGTGCAAGGATCAAGTGCGCGCGCCGGACACGTCCATGGACCGCGCGGTGAAAGCGCGCGGCTGGTCGCTGATCGGCCCGGCCACGACTTATGGCCCGACCAGCATCATCGTCGCCAGCACGTCGGTCGACGGCATGTGCCGGCCACGGTTGTACCAGGCGTTCGTCTTCGTGAGGGGCCGCTTTGCTGGCACTCTGTCGCCAGCGCCCATGAATGCCCGCGAGGACGGCGCGGAGAACATGATCCGCGTCGTCTCCGCCTCCGAGCTGACCGTCCAGTACGCTCGCTATGCCGATACTGATCCGCTGTGCTGTCCTTCGCGCCTCACCGTCGTGCGCTTCCGCGTCGAGCAGATGCGCAATGGTCCCATCGTCATCCCCGTGCTGGTCCAGACTCGTCCCAGCAGCCCGTAACCTCTTGCCGGAGGCCTCCATGACCGAAGCGGACCTCTGCTATACGCCGGCGACCAAGCTGGCCGCCCTCATCCGATCGAAGAAGCTCTCTCCCGTCGAGCTGACCCGCACCGTGCTCGAGCGCATCGAGCGGCTCAACCCGCGGCTCAATGCCTTCTGCACCGTCACGGCCGACTCGGCGATGAAGGGCGCGCGCGCGGCCGAGCAGGCGGTGATGAAGAAGCGCAAGCTCGGACCCATCCACGGCATCCCGTTCTCGGTGAAGGACCTGAGCTTCACGGCGGGTGTGAAGACCATGGGGGGCTCGCACATCTTCGCCGACCGCGTGCCCGAGCACGATGCCCCATTCGTGCGGCGGCTCAAAGAGGCGGGCGGCATCCTGATCGGCAAGACCACCACGCCCGAGTTCGGCTGGAAGGCCCTGAGCGGCTGCCCGCTCACCGGCGATACGCACAATCCGTGGAACCTCGGGTTCAACACCGGCGGCTCCAGCGCCGGCGCCGGCGCGGCGGCCGCGGCGGGCCTGGGCCCGCTCCACCAGGGCTCGGATGGCGCGGGCTCCATCCGCGTGCCCTCGTCCTTTTGCGGCATCTTCGGCCACAAGCCGTCTTATGGCCGCATCCCTCAGTGGCCCGTGTCGAACAACGACTACACGACCCACAACGGGCCGATGACGTGGACGGTGGGCGACTCCGCGCTGATGATGGGCATCATGGCGGGCCCCGACGACTGGGACCGCACGAGCCTCGACGGCGCGCCGGCCGATTACCAGGGCAAGCTCAACCGAGGCATCAAGGGCCTGCGCGTGGCGTGGAGCCCCAACCTCGACGGGCTTCGCGTCGATCCCGAGGTGGCCGAGGTGGTGAAGCGCGCCGTCGGCGCGTTCAAGGAGCTTGGCGCCAAGGTCGAAGAGGTGACGCCCGGCTTTGCCGACACGCACGACATGATCCGCACCATGTGGTGCGCGCACTATGCAGGCGCCTGGTCGCCTTATCTTCCCAAGTGGCGCGACAAGATGGACCAGGCCTTCGTGGCCTGCATCGAGGACGGCCTGAAGGTGAGCGTGGTGGACTACATCGACGCGCGCGGCAGGAAGCTCATCCACTGGGACTCGGTGCGGCCGTTCTTCGAGAAGTACGATCTCCTGCTGACGCCGTCGGTGTCCGTTCCCGCCCTTCCCCTCGGGCGCATCAATCCGGAGGGCTGGCCGCAGCATCCGTGGGATTGGCTCGACTGGGCGTCCTTCTCCTATCCTTTCAACTTCACCGGCCAGCCCGCCTGCTCCATGCCGGCGGGCTTCACCAAGGCGGGATTGCCCGTGGGGCTGCAGATCGTGGGCCGCCGCTTCGCCGATCTCACCGTGCTCCAGGCCGCGGCGGCCTTCGAGAAGGCGCGGCCCTGGCAGAAGAAGCGCCCCGCGCTCGACTAACGCGGCCAGGAGACAAGACCATGGCTCACTTCGATCCGGCATCCATCAAGGCATTGACCTTCGACGTCTTCGGCACCGTGGTGGACTGGCGTTCGAGCATCACGCGGGAAGGACAGGAGTTCGGGAACGCGCACGGGATCACCGCCGACTGGGTCGCCTTCGCCGACCGCTGGCGCGGGATGTATCAGCCGGCCATGGACGAGGTGCGGAGCGGGCGACGGCCGTGGGTCAAGCTTGATGTCTTGCATCGCGAGAGCCTCGACAAGCTCGGCGCCGAGTTCGGCTTCAGAGGCGTGTCGGAGGCCGACATGGATCATCTGAATCGCGCCTGGCATCGCCTCAATCCCTGGCCCGACGCCGTGCCCGGGCTGACGCGGCTCAGGAAGAAGTACATTCTCGCCACGCTCTCCAACGGCAACGTCGCGCTCATGGTCAACATGGCCAAGCGGGCTGGGCTGCCGTGGGATACCATCCTGGGCGCCGAGGTGACGCGCCACTACAAGCCACAGCCCGAGTGCTATCTGGGCACTGCGGACATGCTGGGGCTGAAGCCGGAAGAATGCGCGCTGGTCGCCGCGCACAATGGCGATCTTGGCGCGGCGTCGAAGATCGGCTTCAAGACCATCTTCGTGCCACGTCCCGCCGAGCACGGAGCCGGCCAGACCAAGGACATCAAGCCCGAGCGCGAATGGAGCGTGATCGCCCGCGACTTCGTCGACCTCGCGGACCAGCTCGGCTGCTAGGCGCGCTTATCCCAGAACGTCGCCCCACCCTAACTATTCCAGCTCTCGCCTCGCCGCCCTCGTGCCTGCGGCAGCTTGGCGGCGTCTCGGCTCGAACTGCGGCCCTCTCCCTCCTCCAGAGGGAGAGGGATTTCTTTTCATCCCTCTCCCCCCGTGGGGGAGAGGGCAGGGTGAGGAGGGTCGGGCCAATCGGCAGCGAGGGCTCGCAAAGAGGGCGAGGCCGCCGAGGCCCAGGCCGAGCAGGACGAGGCTGGCTGGTTGCGGAATGGCCGCCGGCGGGGTCCCTTCAGCGGTGCCGATGACGACGGTGCCCTGCCAGGAAGCTGTCTGGATGGCGCCATCGATGCGGAGGTTCTCGGTGCCGGGAAATCCGAAACAGCCTCCTCCCGGATTGCCCAGGCACCACCAATGCTGTCCCGAGCCGATGAACGGATTCTGAAATAGCACGAGACCGCCATTCGTGGTGTCGAAGAGAAGCTGGCTGGCCGTCTCGCTGAGCGGGGCGCCCAGGGCGAATCCTACCTCGGAGTTTGCCGCGGTCAGAAGAAACGTGGCGGTGCCGTCGTCCAGCGTCAGCTTCCAGTCCACGAGATTGACGGAGGCCAGCGCCCCTAGCGTACCGTCGGTCGTGATGGTCCCGGTCACGTCCCCCGCGCCAATGGTCTGGTTGACGTTGAAGATGATGCTGGCGGAGCTGATGGCAGGCATGCCCGCGACCAGAGCCAGTGTCATAGCACTTCCCAGCAGAAGTTTTCGCATGGCGATTTCCCCTTGATGATTGGAATGACCATGCTCTCAGGAGCAGAATCCGTACCACTCACATATGCTGTGAAAAGTGTGAAGTTTCCCGGCACTGGGCCTGGGCGGGATTCCCGAGATCGACCAGTTGTTGTTCGAGGAATGGTGGCCACCGAGGCGTCGGCGCCGTCAGTGTGCTGTCCCGATACGTCAACGACCGTCAACCTGGTGACCGCGGCCTTCTGATCCAAGGAGGAAACATGGCGCGCATCGACGGCGTCCGGCCGGAGCAAGTCCAGGACGATTATGTGAAGAACGTGCTGGCCGCCCAGACCAGGACGTGGGGCGCGCCGCTGCTGAACCATCTCGTCTACGCGCGGCGGCCAACTATCTTGCGGGGCGCGCGGGGCATGTGGGCGGGGATCGAGGGCTCGGGGCTGATCGACGGCAAGTTGCAGGCGCTACTCAACCGGCGCGTGGCTGCCCTCAACGGCTGCGAGTTCTGACAGGACATCAATGCTGCCGTGGGCAGCCAGCTCGGCGTGTCGGACGAGAAGATCCTCGCGCTCGCCGACTACGCGACCAGCCCGCTCTACACCGAAGCCGAGCGCGTCGCTCTCGAGTATGCGGACACCATTACGCTCAGCGATCGCGACGTCAGCGACGATCTGTTCGCGCGAGTCCGCCGGTTCTACGACGACGACGCGGTGGTCGAGCTGACCGCCGTCATCGCTTGGGAGAATTCGTCCAGCAAGTTCAACCGCGCGCTCCGCATCCCCTCCCAGGGCCTGTGGAAGAGGAAGTGACGGCGGGACTAGCGAGCAACGCCCACCCTCACCCTGCCCTCTCCCTCCTCCAGAGGGAGAGGGATTCCAAAATCGATCCCTCTCCCCCATTGGGGGAGAGGGCAGGGTGAGGGGGTGGCTCTACTTACCCGCCAGTCGCGCGACGACAGGGGCTATAGTCTCCAGGTATTGCTCGAAGGTGACGAAGTAAGAGAAGCCCCAGCGCTCCCGGCGGGCGTGGAGGGCTTCGACCATCTCGTCCACGGTGCCGATCAGCACGAAGGGAGCCTGGAGGATCTCCTCGACGCTGAGCTGCTTCCAGTTCTTCTGGAGCTCCTCCGCGGCCTGGCGGCGGTGCTCCGTCACCACGACGCGCTGGAACAGCGCGCTCAGCTCGAGCCGGTCGGCCCGCGCCCCGGAAGCCTCGCGCACGAGCCGCACGCGCTCGTCCGTGACCCCCGTCCTCCACGCGGAAAGGTCCAGCTCCGTGCCGCCCCGCGTGAAGGTGATGCCCGTGAAACCCACGATGTCAGCCTCCTTCGCGGCCAGCGTGAGGAGCCGTGGGCCATTGCCTCCGATGACGATGGGCGGATGAGGTCGCTGGACCGGACGCGGATGGATGGTGTGCCCCGTGACTCGATAGTGCTGCCCGGCGAACGCGACCTCCGCCCCCGCGAGCAGGCCCTTGATGATCGTCACCGCCTCGGCGAGCCGCTCGACTCTGACCCTTCCGCGTTCGAAGGGGAGCCCCGCCTGGTCGTGTTCGGACCGAATGTGCCCGGCGCCGAGCCCGAGCTCGAACCGGCCGTCGGTCAGCAGGTCCGCTGTCGCGGCCTCACGCGCCACGAGCACGGGATGGCGGAAGTGGTTGTTGAGCACATTCGTGCCGATTCGGAGGCTCGTCGTCGCGGCCGCGGCGCTGACCGCCGCCGGAATTGGGGCCAGCATGGCGGCGAGGTGATCGGGCACCATGAGCGCGGAGTAGCCAAGGTCCTCGACTCTGCGGGCCTTGTCCTGCCACTCGGCTCGCGATCCCGCATCCCGCGCATTGATCCCGAATCGGAACGGCTTCATCCGAGGCTGGGCGCTACTTTCCGGCGAGTCGGGCCACGATGGGGGCGAGCGCTTCCATCAAGGGATCGAAGGTGACGAAGTAGGAGAGGCCCCAGCGCTCCCGGCGCGCGTGGAGGGTTTCGACCATCTCGTCCACGGTGCCGATCAACGCGTAGGGGCTCTCGAGGATCTCCTCGGCGGTGAGCTGCGTCCAGGTCTTGACCAGCTCCTCGGCGGCCTGGCGCCGATTGTCCGTCACGATGACGCGCTGGATCTGAGCGCTCAGCTCGAGCCGGTCGAAGCGCGCGCCGGCCGCCTCTCGCACGAGCCGCATGCGCTCATCCATGGCGGGCACTCTCCACGCGGACATGTCGTGCTCCGTGCCGCCCCGTGCGAAGGTGATGCCCGTGAAGTTCACGATGTCGGCCTCCTTCGCGGCCAGCGTGAGGAGGCGCGGGCCATTGCCCCCGATCATGATGGGCGGATGGGGCTGCTGGATCGGGAGCGGGTGAATCTTGTGGCCGGTGACTCGATAGTGCTGACCGGCGAAATTGACTTCCGTTCCGCCCAGCAAGCCCTTGATGATCGTCACCGTCTCGGCGAGCCGCTCGACCCTGATGCCCCCTCGATCGAAGCGCAGCCCCGCCTGATCATATTCTGCTCGCACGTACCCGGCGCCCAGCCCCAGCTCGAGCCGGCCATCAGTCAGGAGATCTACCGTCGCCGTCTCACGCGCGAGGAGCACGGGGTGACGGAGGTCGTTGTTGATGACATTCGTGCCGACCCTGAGGGTGCTCGTGGCGGCGGCGGCGCTGAGCAGGGCCGGTATGGGTGCCAGGACGGGCCAGAGATGATCGGGCACCATGAGCGTCGAGTAACCGAGAGCCTCAACCTTGCGCGCCTTGTCCTGCCACTCGGCCCGCGACTTGGCGTCGCGCGCGTTGATCCCGAAGCGGAACGATTTCACTTGGCTCCCAGGCGGTTCTGCACCAGATCCGCGAATGGCCCGGAGATGCGCAAGATCTCGTTGAGCTGGAACGAGCCGCTCCGGGTGACGGCCACGAAGAGATCACCCGCCAGCCCGTTGGCCCGCGTCTCGGCAGTGATCGGCACGAAAGCGAGGCCGCGGGGCGCGTCGCCGTCCGTGAAGCGCGCGAGGTCCATCCGGTTTCCCTCGGGGCTGAGCGCGAAGATCTCGGCCTTCTGACGGTCGGCGGTGAAGATGACGCCGCCCGGGCCCGGGACAAGCCCCTGGGCCATGGGCCCCTCGAGCACGAGGCGAGACTCGCCGCCGGGGCGCACCCGCCAGATCTCGCCGGGACCGGGCTGCCACGGCGCCTCCGCCTTGCCGTCGCTGCCTATCCACAGGTGGTCGGTCTCGTCCACGGCGAGCGCGCGCGGGCGGGTGACGCGGACATAGCTCGGGTCGAGCATCTGCCCGCTGGCGTCGAGCCGCGCCACCACGCCGCGCTCGCGGTCGGCGACGTAGACATGGCCGGCGGCGTCCACGGCCGCCCCCTCCGGCTGGATCAGCGCCGCCGGCAGCCCGTGCTCCGGCGTGCCCCCCGCGAAGAGCTGGGCGCGGCCCTCGGCGAGTCGGTACAGAACGCCCACTCGGCGATCGCGATCGAAGGTGGTGACGAAGAGCTCGCGGCCGCCGCGAGCGCTGGCCACCTGCGCATTGATCAGCGGCGGGCCGTAGAAGTAGCGCGCCTCGGTCGCCGCGGTAACTCGCGCGCCGCCGGGGGGAATGCGGTACATGCGCTGGAGGTAGTCGAACTCGCCGGCGCTGTACCGGCGGCCGCTGCGCGCGAGATAAAGCGCCCCCGTGTGGTCCACGGCGATGGTGGGCGTCGTGGGGATCCCGCGTCCGCCCGTGCCGCCCGTCGTCTCGAACCCGTCGCCCGTCACGTAGACTTTGACGGTGAAGCCGGGCGGCAGCAGGATCTCCGCGAGCGCCGGCGCGGGAGCAAGCAGCGCCGCGGCCATGGCGATTCCAGTCGTGAGGCGTCGTAGCGGCCAATGCGTGGTCACGAGGCGCCAGCTCAAATGGCTCGCGAACATACGCTCCCCCTCGCCCTACTCAGCCCTCGCCTCGTCGCCCGAGGGGGGCGTCTCGGCTCGAACTGCGGCCCTCTCCCCCATTGGGAGAGAGGGATGAGGAGGAGGAGTACAGCGTGACGCGGCCACCCTCATCCCCTCTCCCAATGAGGGGTCAGAAGGAAGAGGGCAGCATGACGAGGATCTTTGCATCCCTCTCCCCCGTCGCGGGGGAGAGGGGAGGGTGAGGGGGCGATGCGAACGACCGTTCATGGCTGGTTCGCGCTAGACCGAGGTGACGGCTCCCGCGCCCACCAGCGTGCGCGCCAGCTCGATCTCGCCGAAGTGGGTCATGCCGTGGGTCAGGCAGACGCTGCCCAGCGCGCGCATGGCGTGCATCTCGCCCAGCGGCTTGACCGTCACGGTGCGGTCGAGGAGCGCGGGATCGTTGCTGACGATGAGGGCGTCGGTGTCGGCGAAGACCTTCTGCATGTACTCCCGGAAGACGTTGATGTCCTTGAGGCGGAGCGCCTGGGCATCGGCCGTCGACATGCCCGTGCCCTGGGCATTGGGCGGCAGCCCGAGCTTCTCCGCATAGCCGCCCTCGATCCACTGGGGCATCTTCTTGTTCTGGAGGATGTAGCGCACCACATTGTCCTCGGTGCGGACGTAGTGCCAGAGGCCCCAGGCAATGGTATTGGCCTTGGGGTTATTGCCGGGGACGGCGTGAAGCTGCTCGGGCGTTATGCCGTCGAGCTGCTTGTCCATGTTCGTGTGAAGCTGCTTGAGCCCGCCCTGGATGAACTCTCCCACTGTGATCATGAGCGCCCCCTCCGTGTAGGCCCGCCTATCTTACTCTGGGGCGCGAGGCCGCGGCGCTCTTCCATCTCCTCGAGCGTCTTGGGCCAGTCGGCCCTCAACAGCCGGGACAGCGCGCGATCGGCCAGGAGCTTGCCGCCCGTCTGGCACCTGGCGCAGTAGTTGGTCTCGTTGTCCGCATGGCGGATACGCTGCACGGGGGCGCCGCACTCGGAGCAGGGCTTGCCGTAGCGGCCGTGGACGGCCATCTGCGGCCGAAAAGCCGTCACGCCCTCGGGGAACTCGCCGCCGGCCTCCTGCCTGAGCCGCTCGATCCATTCGAGGAGCGTGGCGCGCGTCGCCTCGAAGAGCCGCGCGTGCTCCTCGTCGCTCAGGCTTCGCGTTTGCTTCACGGGCGAGAGCCGCGCGCGGTGCAGGATCTCGTCGGAATACGCGTTGCCGATGCCCGAGAGAATGTAGGGATCCGTGAGCGCGCGCTTGATCGTGTGGTTTTCCCGCTCGAGCGCCGCGCGAAAGGTCGCCGCGTCGCTGTCGAGCACCTCGAGCCCTTCGGGCGCCAGCGCCCGGAGCGCCGCCTCGCCCTGCACCAGATGGATGGCCGCGCGCTTCTTCGTCCCCGCCTCGGTCAGCGTGAGCGTCCCCGTCGAGAAGTCGAAGGCGGCCAGGCCGAACTTGCCCGGCACCTTGGCGCCCGCCGACTTCCAGTGCAATCTGCCCGCGATCATCAGATGAATGACGAGGAAGAGATCGCCCTCCAACGCGATCACCACCCGCTTCCCGAGCCGACGAAGGCCCGTGACCGAGCGGCCAAATGCTGCGGAGGTGGGCGGATCGAATGAGCGGAGAACAAATGGGCTGACCAACCTGATTCGCTCCAGGCGCGCGCCCAGGACGCGAGCCTCGAGCGCCTCGAGATAGACGGTGACGTCGGGCAGCTCAGGCATGCTGGCCGGGCATGCCGCCTTTCGAGTTGTCGATCAGCCCCACGATGTTGCCGTCGGGATCGAGCAGCGTGACGAGCCGGCCGGGTGGGATGTCGAAGGGCGGCTCATTGAAGGTGAAGCCCTTGGCCTGAAGCTCCTTGTAGGCCTCGTCCACGATGTCCACGAGGGACCAGCAGCCGCTGCCGCCTCGCCCCGTCCCCGGTTTGCCCGGGGCCAGGATCAGATAGGCGTGCTCGTCAAACGTGAAGTACGGCGCGCCATACGGCGTGGGCTCGATGCCGAGGAGCCGCGCATACCACTGGCTCGAAGCCTGCTGATCGCTCACGAACTGGATGACGGTCTCGATTCGCTCGATGCGCACGGGTGCAGAGCGTATCCCCAAGTCTCGACCTTGACAAGCACGCCCATGGTTGGCGCGAGGGCGTGTCCCCCTCACCCTGCCCTCTCCCCCATTGGGGGAGAGGGCCGCAGTTCGAGCTGAAGAGCGCAGCCCTGAGGCGAGGGTTGAGTAGACCAGGGTGGCGATGTAGTCACGTATGAACCGGGTTAGGCCAGGACGAGGTTGATGAGGCGATCGGGAACGAAGACGATCTTGCTGACCGAGCTGTCGCCAAGGAAGCGGCCGACTCTTTCCTCGGCCACGGCGGCGGCCCGCGCGGTGTCCTGGGACGCGCCGCGCGGCAGGACGATGCGTCCGCGTACCTTGCCGTTGACCTGGACGACCATCTGAACGGTATCGGCGGTGGCCTTGACGGCATCGTAGGCGGGCCAGGTCACGCCGTCGAACAGGCTGCTGGCATGGCCGAGCCGCTGCCACAGCTCCTCGGCAATGTGGGGGGCGATCGGCGCGACGAGCTGCACGAGCGGCTCCACCTCGGCGCGGTTGGCGCGACGGCCACCCTCGCGCACGGCGTTGAGATATTCCATGAGCGCGGCGATGGCGGTGTTGTAGCGGAGCGTCGCGATGGCCTCGGTAACTTTGCGGATGGTGAGGTGGAGGTGTCGCTCGAGCTTGGCGTCAGGCGCAGCCGATCCCAACTCTTCGATGGGCACCACGGTCTCCCACAGGCGATTCAGAAAGCCGTACGGGCCCTGGAGGCCCCGGTCGCGAAAGTCGCCGCCTTCCTGATACGGGCCGAGGAACATCAGGTAGGTGCGAAACGTATCCGCCCCCCATTGCTCGATGTAATGGTCGGGGACGACCACGTTGCCGCGGCTCTTCGACATCTTCGCGCCGTCCTTGATGAGGAGGCCATGCTTTCGGAAGGTGACGTAGGGTTCCTCGAAAGCGAGCAGGCCGGCATCGTGCAGCGCCATGGTGACGAAGCGGCTGTACAGCAAATGCAGCACGGCGTGCTCCTCGCCGCCGATGTACATGTTGACGGGCAGCCACGTGCGCGTGAGCTCGGCATCGAAGGCCACGTCGTCGCGCTTGGCGGAGGGGTATCGCAGAAAGTACCAGGCGCTGTCCAGGAACGTGTCGCTCACATCGGTCTCGCGCCGCCCCTCCTTGCCGCACTGCGGACAGGCCACGCGATACCATTCCTCGACGCGGGCCAGTGGGCTCGTGCCGCTCTCATCGGGCCGGTAGTTCTCGACGTAGGGGAGCACCACGGGAAGATCGCTCTCGGGCACGGGCACGGCGCCGCAGGCCGGGCAGTAGATGATGGGAATGGGCGGGCCCCAGTAACGCTGCCGCGAGATGCACCAGTCGTGCAGGCGATAGTGCACGCGCGGCTGACCCAGTCCGCGGGCGCGAAGCCATTCGGTGATCGCGGACTTGGCCGACTCCGAGTCCATTCCGGAGAACTCGCCGGAGCGGACCAGCACCCCCGGGCCGAGATACGCTTGCTCGATGGGCGCGTCGGGATCAGCGGCTGACTCGGCGACGACGCGGACGATGGGTAGACCGTATTGCGTGGCGAACTCGAAGTCGCGCTCGTCGTGCCCCGGCACGGCCATGACGGCGCCCGTGCCGTACTCCATGAGCACGTAATCCGCGATCCAGACGGGGATGTCCTGTCCCGTGGCCGGGTTCACGCAGTAGCCGCCCGTGAAGACACCCGTCTTGCGCTTGTCCATCTTCTTTCGCGAGACGAGATCCATGGCCGCGGCGGCGGCGCGGTAAGCATCCACTACCGCGCGGCGGGCGTCGCTAGTCAGCTCGCCTACCAGCGGGTGCTCGGGCGCGAGGACCATGAAGGTGGCGCCGAGGACCGTGTCGGGACGCGTGGTGAAGACCGTGATGCGCAGCCGGCGGGCGGGCGCTTCCGGTCCCTGGATGAGGAAGTGGAGCTCGGCGCCGTCGCTCCGGCCGATCCAGTTCTCCTGGGCGCGCTTGGTGCTCTCCGACCAGTCGATGGACGCCAGATTGTCGAGCAGACGCTGCGCGTAGTCCGTGATCTTGAAGAACCACTGCGAGAGGACGCGCTGCTCGACCGGCGTACCGCAGCGCTCGCAGGCGCCGGCGATGATCTGCTCGTTGGCCAGCACGGTCTTGCAGGAGGGACACCAGTTGACGGGGGCCTCGCGCTTCTCAGCCAGTCCGCGCCGGAAGAGCTGGACAAAGATCCACTGCGTCCACTTGTAGTAGCGCGGATCGGTCGTGTCGACGGTGTGGCTCCAGTCGTACATGGCGCCGCTGCGACGGAGCTGGCGGGTGAAGTTGGCGATGTTACGCGGAATGAGCTCCATCGGATGCATGCCGACCTTGAGGGCAAAGTTCTCCGAGTGGATGCCGAAGGCGTCGAACCCGATCGGTTCGAACACGTCGTGGCCCTGCATGCGGCGCCAGCGGCCATAGACGTCGGCCCCCGTGAAAGCGTACATGTTGCCGACGTGCAGGCCCTCGGCGGACGGATAGGGAAACATCATGAGGTTGTAGAAGGGCCGGGGGGCGTCGCGCAGATCCTGGTCGGAGCGGCGATACGTGCCGCGCTCCTCCCAGGTACGCTGCCACTTCTCTTCGATCTCGCCAGGGCGGTACGTGTCGCGGCTGTCGTCCCTGGTCATGAGACAAGTGTGCGGCGTCTAAGCCCCGCGCGCCACCTTGCGACCCGTCTCGCGGAGCAGGCGCTTGTCAGCCTCGGCGTCCTTCTCGGGCGGGATGCGGAGCACCCGGTCCTGACACGCGGTGGCGATGGGCGGGCGGGGCTCGCGCAGGAGCTCCTTCGGATCGCCGCCGACGGCGACGGCGCGGATGCCGTCGCGCACGATCTTGCGCAGCATGAGGACGCCGCGATCCGTCGACGCCAGGTGCTCGAGGGCGTGCACGGCGATCTCGCGTTGGCTCGACTGCGCGTCGTAATCGGCCGGGTGCCGCTGGCGCTCCTCATATGACCGATCGTCTGATTGGCCGAAGCCAGGGCTGCCGATCTGCTCGGGCGTCATCCCCCACGCCGGATCCACCTGGGCCAGCTCCATGTTACACGTGTGCGTGTCGTCGATGGGCACGGCCCAGCGGATCACCACCGGCCGGCTCGCGGCTTTTTCCTGCGTGGCGTCCTCGAACTCGCGGGTGAACTGGTGAACGTTGGGCGCCATGAAGTCCGCCACGCGCACCCAGACCAGATCGCCGAGCCGCCGTGTGGCGATGTAGGTCATCCCGTACGGCGTCTCCTCCCAGTCCAGCTCGGCCAGCGCGCCGAAGGCCTCCGTGAACTGATAGCCGCTCGAGATCGCGTGGAGGAA
>DASYTI010000150.1 GCA_036002485.1 Candidatus Methylomirabilota bacterium
AAGAGGGGCGCGCGCCCGAGCTCGACGCCCCGGAGGGCCACGGCCGCGGTATGGCAGACCCAGCCCGCCAGCGTCAGCACGCGCGCCACCCGACCGAGATCGTCTCGGCGCCAGATGAGCGCGGACAGCGCCGCGGCGGCCGCCAGGATATACGCGGTCAGAGCCACGTCGAAGACGATCGCGTTCATGCGGCGGGATCGCCTTCGGGCGGCAGCAGGTGCACGAGCGAGGGCGTGGCCCGCCAGTACCCCTGCCGCGTGGCGTAGACGTCGAGATGCGGCGAGGCCCAGTCCTCGACGAGGGGCGCCCCCGCATTCCAGCGCTGCCGGCGGTCCACGCCCTTGAGATAGCCGCGGCAGCTCCGGCACGCCTCCACGAAATAGCCCTCCTCGGCGCCCTCGGCCACCAGGCGCACCATGTCGCCGGAATGCCACGTCTCGCAGAACGGGCAACGAAGCCGCGGGGCCAGCCATGTGCCGCCGCAGAGGTGACAGGCCAGGCGCCGGCGGCCGTCCTCGCCGACATCGCCCCAGGCGGGCAGGCCGCCGCACCAGGGACAGATCCCGCGGTCCCATGCGCCCTCCGGCAGCGCGCGTGTACCGGACAGGAAGCGCTCGAGGGCCGGACGCAGGCCGGCCTGCGACAGGAAGCCCGCGAGGTGCGCGGGAAGCCCGATCTCCCCCTGGAGCACGGCGACACCGTCCTTGCCCGATGTCGGCAGGAGCGCGGTGGGGCCGAGTCGTCCGCCGTCCCAGGCCTCGGCGAAGCGCCGCAGCGCCTCCGCATCCCCCGGGCTCCCGACGGCAAGCCGCTCCATCATCGGCCCCAGCAGATCCTCGAGCGATGCGGGCTCGAGCTCCAGGACAGCCTCGGCCATGAGGGGCACCCCGCGCGTCCAGCGCGAGAGGCATTCCGCCGGGGGCCAGGAGAGCGGCGCCACGCCACCATCGTCCCAGCTCCGCCATCCTTCGAGCACGGCCGTCCAGAAGGCCAGAGCTTGACCGAGCTCGCGGCGTCGCTCGACCGCGGCCTCCCACTCCGCGAGCAGCGCGGTGTAGTCTGGCATGGCTCAGTCGAGCCCCGACACGTCGAGGACGTCGCCCGCGTACAGATTCAGCCCGTCGGCGCGGACATAACCCGCCACCGTGATACCGAGCTGCTCGGCGAGGGCCACCGCCATCTCGGTGGGGGACGTGCGCGAGGCGATGATGGGCACGCCCATCCGCGCGGCCTTGAGGAGCATCTCGGAGGAGACGCGGCCGGTCGAGAGCAAGATGCGATCGGTGGTGGGCAGGCCCCGAAGCAGGGCCAGGCCCTTGAGCTTGTCGACGGCATTGTGGCGGCCCACGTCCTCGGCGATGAGAAGCACCCGCTCGGCGTCGGCCAGCGCCGCGCCGTGTATGCCCCGCGAGGCGTGGTAGTGGACGGCATCGCGGAGCAGGTCGTGGAGCCGGGCGGACAGCGCCTCGGGCTTGACCTTGAGGGTGGATCGCACGCGCGGGAAGAGCCGCGGATCGATGCGGAACGTGATGCCACCGCCGCACCCCGACGTCAGGATGCGCTCGGTGGGCAGAGTCACGGGATGAGTCAGGGTCACCTCGGCGCGACCGTCCACCTCGGAGACTTCGAGCGCGCCCACCTCCTCGATGCCCGCGATGACCTTCTCCATCCAGAGATAGCCCAGGACGAGGGGCTCGAGATCGAAGGGCGAGCACAGGAGGGTGAGGAAGCGCTCGCCGTTGACGTACACGGTCAGCGGCTGCTCGCGGACCACCTCGGCCTTGACTTCCTGAAAGCGGCCGCCCTTGAGCTGGAAGTACGTCCGCATCGTCCCTATCGTGCCACGCCGGTCCGCAAAGGCAAAGGGCCCCCGGATGGAGCCCTCGGCGAATCAACCAGATTCGGAGTCTTAACCGGTGGGGGGGCCCGGGGGAGGAGCGGCGGTCGCTCCCCCCCGGATCCGGTCAGGCATTAGCCATCACGAGGACGTAGCGGAGGATGAAGCCGCCGACGAGGACGAAAGCGGCGGGAATCGCTCCAGGCACCTTGAGTCCAGTCAGATCCATGAGAAGCGGAAGGATGAGCCCCACCGCGACGAGACCCCCCCAGAAGAGCGGGGCGAACTGGCCGGTCACGAGCGGCCCCGCGGCCCCGCCGAGGAGCAGGACGAAGGCGGCCAGCATGAGGATCTCGAGCATGATGGCGTAGCGATCCGCGCGCTTGACCTTCTTGAACCCATCGCCGGCGGATTCGCCGGCCAGATAGAGCAGGAGGGAGATCGCCGCCATGCCCGTGGAGGCGCCGGAGGCGAGGAAGAGGGCGCCCATGAGCCGCCCCTCGCTCCACAGGGGCAGCGCCGTCGCGCTCAGGAGCACGCCGGTATACGCGGCGATGAAGAACCCCGCGATAGTCCCCACGAGGCTCACCACGCGGCGGACGGGCGCCACCCCCTCCCCGCCGACCAGCGAGAGGGCGGAGGAGATGAAAGCGAAGAGGCCGAAGACGCCGAGCATCCAGGCCCCGATGGACATGGGGTCCCAGAACTTGAAGTGCATCATCATGTTCATGAAGCGGCTCGGCGTGCCGAGGTCGAGGATGAGGAGGATGCCGCAGAGCCCGATGAGGAGAAGGGCCAGCACATAGCCGATCCGGATCACGCTCTTGTCCCGCGGCCCGCCGAAGTTGTCGGCGATGGCCGCGGTGAAGTAGGCCCCGCCCGCGATGCCCCCGAGGAAGAAGTACCAGACGATCAGCAAGTGCCAGTCGGGTGTCTTAAGCATCGCCACCGTCCTTGGCATGGCTGCCTGAGGGATGGCTGCCCCGCTCGCGGAATGCCACGAGCGCGCCCACGCCCACCAGGAGGGCCGAGCCCACGGCGAGGAGCGAGTCCACCTTCACGTTGCGCTGAGGCAGGAGCGGCTTCTCCGGCAGGGCATAGGTCGCCGGCCCGTCGAGGAGCAGGAAGAAGGCATTGAGGCCTCCCAGCGGCCCGTTCGAATCCGCGCCGTACAGCTGCGCGTCCTTGTAGCCCATCTCCTTGAGCGAGGCCACGCGCTTCTGCGCCTTGGGGACCAGTTCGTCGCGGAAGCCGAACTGGATGGAGTCGGTGGGGCAGGTCTTGGCGCAGGCCGGCCCGAGCCCGTTGTGGATCCGGTCATTGCAGAAGGTGCACTTGTTGGCGCGCCCCGTGTCGTGGTTGAACGAGACCACGCCGAAGGGGCAGGAGCTGACGCAGTACCGGCAGCCGTTGCACACGTCCTGGTTGATGTTGACGGTGCCGAACTCCGTCCGGTAGATGGCCCCGGTCGGGCAGGCGTCGAGACAGCCCGCCTGGGCGCAATGCTTGCAAACGTCCGACATCAGGAGCCAGGCCAGCTCACCGTTCGGCTGGGGCTTCTCTATGAAGCGGACGAGACGATAGGTCTTGTCGGTGAAAGTCGCGTGGTTCTGGTAGGAGCCGGTCCACTCCGGCTGCTCGGCCGGCAGCTCGTTCCACTGCTTGCAGGCGACCTGGCAGGCGCGACAGCCGATGCACAACGAGGTGTCCGTGAACATCGCCAGCGTGCGGGCCATGGCTACACCTCCCCCTTCTTGACGTTGCACATGAAGGCTTTCGTCTCCTGGATGTACACCGTCGGATCGGCCACGGTGGCCGAGAGGTCGTTGGTGATGTCGCCCTTGGCGATGCCGTTATAGCCCCAGTGCCACGGCACGCCGATCTCGTGCACCGTCTTGCCGTCGATCATGAACGGCTTGAGGCGGTGCGTGACCATGGCCTTGGCCACGATCTTTCCGCGGGGCGTCGACACCGTGACCTTGTCGCCGTTGGCGATGCCGAGCTCCTTGGCGAGCTCGTGGCTGATCTCGGTGAAGTGGGACTCGAAGAGCTCGGCCAGCATGGGCAGGTAGCGCGACATGACGCCGGAGAGGTGGTGCTCGGTCAGCCGGTACGTGGTGATGACGTACGGGTATTCCTTCGAGCCCATGGGGGCGAGGTCGTTCCGCTTGTCGGGCACGCTCCAGATCTTGGCCACGGGATTGTTCTGCTGCTTGGAGAGCAGATTCTTGGTCGGCGACTCGATCGGCTCGTAGTGCTCGGGGAAGGGGCCGTCGTTGAGCGGCCCGAAGAAGCCGCCGACGAGGTCGGCCCGCATGATGAAGGGCTTGTCGCCGTTCTTCGCGTCGGGGGCGAGAAACGCGTTGAAGTCGGGCACGTCGAGCCCGACCCACTTGCCCGTCTTGTCCGGCGTCTGGCCCGGGGCGGCCGGGTCCCACCAGATGAGCTTCTTCTTCTCGCTCCACGGCTTGCCCGCGAGATCGGCGGAGGCGCGATTGTAGAGGATGCGCCGGTTGGCCGGCCACGCGAAACCCCAGCCGTGGGCCAGGTAGTCCTTCTCGTCGCCCGGCTTGTGGGCATTGGCCTTGTTGACGAGCTTGCCGTCCGGCCCCTCGTTGATGACCCCCGTGTAGATCCAGCAGCCGGAGGCCGTCTTGCCGTCATCCGTCAGCTGGGCGAAGCTCGCGATGGCCTGGCCCTTCTTGTAGAGGAGCTTGCCGTCCTTGTCCGCGATCTCCTCGGTGGCGAAGCCGTTGACCTCCTTGAGGACCAGCTCCATGTCCGGATGGTCGGGCTTCGCGCCAAAGTTGAAGCTGGCCGCGAGGTAGCCCTTGTCCCGCTCCTTCTTCGAGCCCGCGTACATCTTCTGGAGCCGGTGGGCGAGCGTGCAGACGAACTGGGCGTCGGTCTGGACGTCCCCCGGCGGATTGACCGACTTCTCGTGCCACTGGATGAGCCGCATGGTGTTGGTCAGCGTGCCGTCCTTCTCCGCGGCCGGCGCGGCGGGGACGAAGAACACCTCGGTCTTGACGTCCTTGGGGTTGGTGCCCGGGGCCTTCCACACCTCGGCCGTCTCGGTGTTGAAGATGTCCACCACGACCAGCCAGTCGAGCTTCTGCATGGCCGCGCGCGCGAGCTTGGCGTTCGGTCCGCCCACCGCGGGGTTCTGGCCGTCGCAGAAGAAGCCCTTGATCTTGCCCTTGTACATGTCCACGAAGGTGTGCTGGTGGCTATAGGCGTCCGCGGAGGCCCGCTTGGGCAGCCACTGGTAGCCGAACTCGTTGTCCTTGGTCGCCGCATCGCCGTAAAACGCCTTCAGCAGGCTCACCGAGAACTTCGGCAGGTTGACCCAGAAGCCGCCCTTGGGCGTCACTTTCTCGAGATACGTCCTGAGGTCTGGGTGGGCATCGCGGAGCGGCATCGGCATGTAGCCCGGCAGCTCGTGGTAGAGCACTTCGAGGTCGGTAGCGCCCTGGACATTGGCGTGCCCGCGGAGGGCCGTCACGCCGCCCCCCGGCCGCCCGATGTTGCCGAGGAGGAGCTGGAGCATGCAGAGAGAGCGGATGTTCTGCACGCCGTTGGTGTGCTGGGTCAGGTTGAGGGCGTAGGTGATGGTGCCGGTCTTCTCGCGCCCCGAGGTGCCGCAGTAGAGCTTGGCCACCTCGACGAACTTGGCCTTGGGGATGCCGCACACGCGCTCGACCATCTCGGGCGTGTAGCGGCTGTAGTGACGCTTTAAGAGCTGGAAGACGGAGTGCGGATCCTGGAGGGTGAGATCGCGCTTCGGATTGCCCTCCGCGTCGAGCTGGTACTTCCACGAGCTCTTGTTGTACGTCTGGGCGACGTGGGGGTCCATACCGCCCTTGCCCGTCTGCTCCAGTCCCTCGAAGAGCCCGCCGAGATCCGTGGGCGTCTTGAAGGCGGGGTCGATGAGGAAGGATGCGTTGGTGTAGGAGACGACGTAGTCCTTGAAGTACAAGTTGTTCTGGATGGCGTAGCTCATCAACCCGCCGAAGAAGGCGATGTTGGTGCCGGAGCGCAGGGGGACGTGGACGTCCGACACCGCGCTCGTCCGGGTGAAGCGCGGGTCGACGTGGATGACCTTGGCCCCACGCTCCTTGGCCTTCATGACCCACTGGAAGCCCACGGGGTGGTTCTCGGCCATGTTGTTGGTGCACATGATGACATCCGCGTGCTGGACGTCGATCAGATTGGTCGTCATGGCCCCCCGCCCGAACGTGGTCCCCAAAGCGGGGACCGTGGCGGAGTGTCAGACTCGGGCCTGATGCTCGTGGTAGACGATGCCGAAGGTGCGGTTGAACTTGGTGAGGAGGTAGCATTCCTCGTTGTCGATGCACGCCGAGCCCAGCGAGGCGATGGCCTCGAGCCGGTTGACGGTCACGTCCTTCCCGTCCTTGTCCTTCTCCTGCTCGATGAAGTATTTCTCGCGCGTCTCGTAGTAGCGCTTGGCGATCTCGTCGTACATCCACGCGATGGGCTTTTCCTCCCACTTCTCCGAGCCCGGCGCGCGGTAGAGCGCCTTGATCGGTCGCAGCGGGTTGTTCGAGAGCTGTATGGTGGCCGCACCCTTGGGACAGAGCTTGCCCAGGGTGTGCGGCGTGTCCGGATGCCCCTCGATGTCGATGATGCTGTCGCCCTTGGAGTACACGAGCTGGTTGCAGCCGACCGAACAATAGGGGCAGACGCTCGTGTGAACCTTGGCTTCCTTGATCTTGAGCGTGGTGGCCGCGGCCTCGACGCGATCGAGGCCGATGGTTGCCGCGCCGACGGCGACGCCGACTCCCGCCGATCCCGCGTGCTTGAAGAAATCCCTGCGTGACAAGCTCATGACCGTACCTCCCTCGTTGGAGCGGTCACTCTCGAGTGGGCGTGCCCGCCCATCGTCCCGGCCGTATCATGCTGCGGAATTTGGCGAGATTATGGGACCTCCGGGGAAGCCCTGTCAACATTACCTACCGTAAGCGTTGCGCTCTGCGTCAGACTGTTTCAGGTTGAGACACTGACTTTGGTCCACGCCTCGCTCTCACGCCGCTCAGCTCCAGTTGCCGTTCGAGCTGAGACACTCCCGAGGAGCCGCAGGCGACGAGAGTGGCGAGGCGAGTGCTGAATAGATCAGCGGCGAGACAAGGGCTGGATCAGTCCCGTCCGAGGTGGGCCCTGTCCTTTATGTAAAGCTCGTACCGCTCCTCGACCAGCGCCAAGGCTTCGGCCACCTTCCCGCCTTCGAGAGCCTCGACGATGGCGCGCTGATGACTGACCTCCATGATGGCCCCGCCCAGCACCGGATCATAGTAGCGGCCCAGCTCCAAAAGGATTCTGCGTACTTGGGTAAGATTGCCGAGATTCTCCTTGAGCTCATGGATGAGCACCAAGGCGTGATCCTCCCGCTTGCGCTCCTTGAAGCCGCGATTCCTGGCCGGACCGCCCGATGACTCGTCAGCGGCCATCGCGACCGTAGAGAACACGCACGAGAGTCAGGCCATGGCCGGGGGCGGTCGGCCCGGAGCGGGTGCGGTCACGCCCGGCCAGGAGCTCCGCCATCCAGGAAACCGATCGCGCGCCCCGCCCCACCTCCACCAGGCTGCCGACGATATTACGCACCATGTGATGCAGGAAAGAATCGGCCGAGATGAGCACGGCCAGGCGCTCACCCCGGCTCATGAGCCTTGCCGATCGGATGGCACAGGTCGGCGTTCGGCCCCGTCCCGGTGCCGCGCAGAAAGCCGAGAAGTCGTGCTTGCCGCGAAGCAGCGGGAGCGCCTCGCCCATGGCCTCGGCGTCGAGCGCGTAGCGGGGATGCCAGGCATGACGGCGCAGAAGCGGATGGGCGACTACGCCACGATCGATCAGATAGAGGTAGCGCTTGCCCAGGGCGGAGCGCCGCGCGTCGAAGCCCGGAGGCGCCTCCGAGGCCTCGAGCACGCGGATGGCCTCGGGGAGCAGCGCATTGAGGCCCCGGGCGACGCGGTCGGGGGCGATCCGTGAGGTGGTGGCGAGGCTGGCCACCTGCCCGAGGGCGTGCACGCCCGCGTCGGTGCGACTGGCCCCGGTGACCTTGACGGGCTCCCCGAGAATTCTCGCGGCGGCCGCCATGACGAGCCCCTGCACCGTGGGACGGTCGGGCTGCACCTGCCAGCCCTGGAAGTCCGTGCCGTCGTACGCCAGGATCAGGCGCAGGACACGCAAGGCCGGCTCAGCGGATGAGGAGCTCGGCGATCTGAACCCCGTTGAGGGCGGCGCCCTTGCGGAGCTGGTCACCCACCACCCAGAAGTTCAGGGCATTCGCGCGGCTGAGATCCTGTCGGATGCGGCCGACGTAGCAGTCGTCCTGTCCTTCCACCAGCGCGGGCATCGGGTAGCGCTTCTGCGCGGGATCGTCCCAGAGGGTGAGACCCGGGAAGGCGGAGAAGAGCTCGCGGGCGCGCTCCGGCCCCACCGCCCTTTCCGTCTCCGCATTGACGGCCACCGAATGCGCGGTGAAGACGGGGACCCGCACCGTGGTGGGCGAGATGGCCAGGTCCGGCGCCTCGAGGATTTTCCGGACCTCGTGGACGAGCTTCATCTCTTCTCCCGTATAGCCGCCCTCCACGAACTTGTCGATGTGGGGGATGACGTTGAAGGCGATCTGGTGGTCGAAGAAGCGCGGGGTCATGGACTCGCCGCGGGCCCAGGCGAGCGTCTGCTCTCGCAGCTCGTCCACGCCATTGACGCCCGCCCCCGAGACCGCCTGGTAGCTGGTGGCGATCACGCGCGTCAGGCGCCCGGCGTCGTGAAGGGGCTTCAGGGGCATGACGGTGACGATGGTCGTGCAGTTGGGACAGGCCACGATGCCCTGGTGACCCCGGAGGGCGTGCGCATTGACCTCGGGCACGACGAGGGGGACCTTCGGATCCATCCGGAAGGCGCTCGACTTGTCCACGACCATCGCCCCGGCCCTGACCGCGTGCGGCGCGTACTCCTTGGACTGCGCCGAGCCTGCCGAGAAGAACGCGACCTCGACGCCCTTGAACGCCTCGGGGCCGACCTTTTCCACGCGCAGGGTCTCGCCCCTGAACGTGACGGTCTTGCCCACCGAGCGCTCGGAGGCGAAGGGGCGGAGCTCCTTCACGGGAAATTTGCGCTCCTCGAGGATCTTGAGCGTCGTTTGTCCGACGGCTCCCGTCACCCCAATTACGGCGATCGTTAGGCCTGTTGCCATGTCCTCACCGTCCTCCGTCCATCTCCAGCCATCTATTTGTCTGCGGGGGCCTTGAGATCGCCCCCGCACTCCCCCCGTCCGCACTCAATGCGCTATGCATAGGACTTCTCGACTTCGGCGGAGATGAGATCGCCCATCTCCTTGGTGCCGACCAGCTTGGTCCCGGCGGCGTGGACATCGCGGGTGCGGTGCCCCTGCTCGAGCACCCGGATCACCGCGGCGTCGATGCGATCGGCGTCGGCGCCCAGGCCCAGCGAGTAGCGGAGGAGCATGGCCGCCGAGAGGATGGCCGCGATCGGATTGGCCACGCCCTGCCCCGCGATATCGGGCGCCGTACCGTGCACGGGCTCGTAGAGTCCCACGCGCCCCCCCATGCTGGCCGAGGGTAGCATGCCCATGGAGCCCGCCAGGATGGCCGCCTCGTCGGAGAGGATGTCGCCGAACGTGTTCTCGGTGACGATGGTGTCGAAGTGCGTGGGCTTGTGCACGAGGGCCATGGCGCAGTTGTCGACGAGGACGTGCTCGAGGGCCACCTGCGGGTAGTCCTTGCTCACGCGGGTGACCACTTCGCGCCAGAGCTGAGAGACCACGAGGACATTGGCCTTGTCCACCGAGGCCAGCCGCTTCTTCCGCTTCATGGCCACGTCGAAGGCGACCCGGGCCACTCGCTCGACCTCGCGCGAGGAGTAGGCCATGGTGTTGACGGCTCGGGCCCCTCCGTCGGCGAACTCCTCCCGGCCCCGGGGCTCCCCGAAGTAGAGCCCGCCCGTCAGCTCCCGGATGACCATGATGTCGGTGCCCTCGACCACCTCGCGCTTCAGCGGCGAGGCATCGACCAGCATGGGGAAGCACCGGGCGGGCCTCAGATTGGCGAAAAGGTCCAGCTCCTTGCGAAGTCCCAGGAGCCCGCGCTCGGGCTTCTGCTCCTGGGGCAGATCGTCCCACTTGGGTCCGCCCACCGCGCCGAAGAGGATGGCGTCGCTCTCCTCGCACAGCCGGAGGGTGGAGGCGGGCAGCGGCTCGCCCGTGGCGTCGATGGCCGCTCCTCCCACGAGGGCGGACTCGAACTCGAATCCGGTGCCGGTGGCTCGGCCCACCACCTCGAGCACCTTGCGTGCTTCGGGCGTCACCTCCTGCCCGATGCCGTCCCCTCCCAGCAGCGCGATCTTGTGCGTCGTCACGACCAACCCCCTGCCAGGGCCGTCCCTGGAAGCCTAGGGCCCGCTCTCCTTGACCTTCTGGCCGCCCGTCGGATGCACGAGGCGGTTGAGCGCGTTCACGTACGCCCGCGCGCTCGCCTCGATCACGTCGGTGGAGCTCCCCTTGCCCGGCACCACGGTGCCGTCGAAGTCCACCCTGACCGACACCTCGCCGATGGCATCCTTCCCCGACGTGACGGCGCGCAATTGATAGTCCTGGAGCCGCCCCTTCAGCCCCGTGATGGCATCGATGGCGTTCAGGACCGCATCCACCGGTCCGTCGCCCACCCCCGAGTCCTGGAAGACTTCGGTGTCCTTCTTGAGACGCACGGTGGCCGACGGGATGATGCCTGTCCCGCTAATCATGTGCAGGTAGTCGAGGGTGTAGGTCTCGGGCACCTGGGCGATCTCGTCCTTGACGATGGAGATCAGGTCGTCGTCGAAGATCTCTTTCTTCTTGTCCGCGAGGTCCTTGAACCTCTTGAAGGCCTTGCCGAGCTCGCCCTCGTCGAGCTCGAAGCCGAGCTCTCTCAACCGCGCGGCGAGGGCGGCCCGGCCCGAGTGCTTGCCCATGACGAGCTTGTTGGCGGCCCGGCCGATGTCCTCCGGCCGCATGATCTCGTAGGTGAGCTTCTCCTTGAGGACGCCGTCCTGGTGGATGCCCGCCTCGTGGGCGAAGGCGTTCTCGCCCACGATGGCCTTGTTGGGCTGCACGTGCACGCCGGTGACGGAGGAGAGGAGGCGGGAGGACTTGAAGATCTCCTCCGTGCGCACCTGGGTGTCGATCTCGAAGAAGTCTCTCCGCGTCTTCAGGGCCATCACGATCTCTTCGAGGGAGGCGTTGCCCGCCCGCTCCCCGATGCCGTTGATGGTGCACTCGATCTGTCGCGCCCCCGCCCGGATGGCCGCCAACGAGTTGGCCACGGCCTGGCCCAGGTCATTGTGGCAGTGCACGGAGAGGACGGCCTTCGCGCTGTTCTTGACGTGCTCCCGGATCTTCATGATCCGGTTGAACCACTCCTCGGGTATGGCGTAGCCCACGGTGTCCGGGATATTGATGGTCCCGGCCCCCGCGTCGATGACCGCCTCCAGCACCTCGCACATGTAGTCGAAGTCCGTGCGCGAGGCGTCCTCGGGAGAGAACTCGACGTCCTCGCAGTAGCCGCGGGCGTGCTTGACCGCCTCCACGGCCGCCTTCAGCACCTCGGCCCGGCTCTTCCGGAGCTTGTACTTGAGGTGGATGTCCGAGGTCGCCACGAAGGTGTGGATGCGGGAGCGCCGTGCGTACTTGACCGCCTCCCACGCCCGGTCGATGTCGCCCAGTCCCACGCGGCTGAGCCCGCAGATGATGGGCGCCCCCTCCAGGGTGCCCACCTGCTTGGCCACCTCGCGCACCGCCTCGAAATCCTCGTCCGAGGAGATGGGAAAGCCCGCCTCGATGACGTCGACGTTCAGGCGGGCGAGCTGCCGCGCCATCTCGAGCTTCTCCTGCGCATTCATGGAAAATCCGGGGGCCTGCTCGCCATCCCGGAGCGTGGTGTCGAAGATGATGATCCGGTCCATTGCCTATCCTCCGTCGCGCAAGTGCGCGTCCCTGGTTCCCTTCTCGTTGACCAGCGTCTGTTCCGAGCGGCGGCGCACCCACACGGGGCGCGTGGGACCGCTCAGCAGGTACAGCGAGACCAGGATGAACAGGAACCACTGCGGGTGCGTGGCCACGATGAGCACGCCGAGGACGACGAGGACGAGGACCTGGGCGGGACGGCGGCGCGCGAAATCCACTTCCTTGAAGCTGTAGTAGCGGAAGGTCGAGACCATGAGGAGGGCCACGATCACCGTGCCCACGCTGATGGCGGCGGCCTGCCAGCGTGCGATCTCCGTGCCCTCCAGGAGCAGGGCGGTGGCGGCCACGAGGCCCGCGGCGGCCGGGGTGGGCAGTCCCACGAAGTAGCGGCGGTCCGTCACACCCTGGTAGACGTTGAAGCGGGCCAGTCTGAGTGCTCCGCAGATGACGAAGAGGAAGGCCCCGAGCCAGGCCACGCGGCCGAACTGCTGGAGGGCCAGCGAGTAGAGCATGAAGGCCGGGGCCACGCAGAAGGACACGACGTCGGCGAGCGAATCGAACTCGACGCCGAACTGGGTGGTGGTCTTGGTCAGACGCGCCACCTTGCCATCGAGGATGTCGAGAATCATGCCCACGAAGACGGCCACGGCCGCCTCCACGAAGCGCGACTGGGCGGAGAGCACGATGGCGAGGAAGCCGCAGAAGAGATTGCCGGTGGTGAGCAGGCTGGGAAGCAGAAAGATGCCCCGCCGCGGATGCTCCCGGAACTCTTGCCAGCGCCGGCGCCGCGGATGCCGCGCCCCGTCCCCGCTCTGATGTCGCCGTCTCACCGTAGCACTCCCATGATGGTCTCTCCGCCTCGCACCCGGTCCCCCACCCGCACTCTCAGCTCCGTTCCCCGCGGGACGACGAGGTCCGTCCGCGAGCCGAACCGGATCAGCCCGTACCGCTCACCCGCCTGCAGCTTGTCCCCCGGGCGTACCCGACACACGATGCGCCGAGCGAGCACCCCGGCGATCTGCCGGATGGTCAGGCGGCCGCTGTCCCCCTCGAGGGCCACCGTGCAGCGCTCGTTCAGCTCCGAGGCCTCGTCCCGATACGCGGCCAGGAACCGCCCCCGCCCGTACTGGACGTCCCGCACGAGGCCGGCCGCGGGCGAGCGGTTGACGTGCACGTCGAGGGGCGACAGGAAGATGGACACCCGCACCGCCCGCCCCACCCACCCGTCGTCCACGTCCACCACGCCCATCACGCGCCCGTCAGCAGGGGCGAGGACCGCTCCCGTCACCGCCGGCGGCGTCCGCTCCGGATCCCGGAAGAAACCGAGGCACGCCAGCGCGAAGAGCGCGAGGGGCGCCGCCGCCCACCACCACTCTATCCAGCCCAGGATACACGCGGCCACCGCGGCCGGGACGATAAAGCGCCAGCCTTCGGCGGCAACGGGAATGCGCACGCGCTCTCCGCCCCCGCTACACCCGCGGCGGCTTGATCCAGGACATCATCTTGCGCAGCCGCGCTCCCACTTCCTCGATGGGGTGCTCGGCGTCGCGCCGACGCTGGGCGAGAAAGCCCGCGCGGTGGGCCTGGTTCTCCAGCACCCACTCGCGGGCGAACTGGCCCGACTGGATCTCGGCCAGGATCTTCTTCATCTCGGCCTTGGTCTCATCGTTGATGATCCGCGGCCCCCTCGTGTAGTCGCCATACTCCGCCGTATCCGACACCGAGTAGCGCATGTAGGCGAGACCGCCCTGGTAGAAAAGATCCACGATCAGCT
>DASYTI010000151.1 GCA_036002485.1 Candidatus Methylomirabilota bacterium
GGACTCGTCATCCTCGGCGCCGGGGCGAGCCCCGCCGCCGCCCTCGAGGAGGCCGACCGTCTCTTCCTCGTCGGCGAGAAGGCCTTCGACGATGGTCTCTACCCGGTCTCCCGGCGCATGCTCGAGCGCTTCGTCGAGCGCTTTCCGAGTGATGGCCGGGCGGGGGAGGCGACCTTGCTCCTCGGCAAGGCACGGCTCTCTCAGGGCGCGGGCGAGGCTGCGCTCGAGGCATTCCGGAAGGCCGAGAGCTTCCAGCCGCCGCCGGGCAAGCCGGGCGAGCTTCGGTTCTGGGAGGCCGAGACCTTCTATCGGCTCAAGCGCTGGGCCGACGCGCGCACCGCGTATGCGGATGTCATCGCGGGCGGCGCGGCGGGAGCCAGGGTGGCCGACGCTCTCTACGGGCTGGGCTGGACCGAGCTCGAGGGCAAGCGCCGTGACGCCGCCGCCGCGGCCTTTCAGCGTCTCGTCAGCGAGTTTCCTGACCATGCGCTCGCGCCCACTGCTGCCATCCAGCTCGCGCGCACCCTCATCGAGCTCAAGCGTGGCGAGGACGCGCAAGGCGTGCTGCAGGCTTTCGTCACCAAGAATCCCGAGCACAAGCTCGCCCCCGAGGCGCGCTACTGGCAGGCCCGGGCGCGCCTGGCTGCGGGCCAGACCGACCAGGCCGTGACCGATCTGCGCGCCTTTGCCAAGGCCTATCCCGCGCATGACCTGGCTCCCGCGGCACGCCGCGCCGTGCTCGACACCCTCATGAAGGAAGGCCGGAAGAGCGAGCTGGCCGACGAGTACACCGCGCTCATGTCGCAGAAGCCGTCCTCCGCCGACGGGCTCTACGATGCCGGCGCCATCGCGGGGCGGCTCGGCCGGTCGCGGGACGCGGAGGCCGCCTGGGTGCGCTTGCGCAAGGAGTTCCCCGAGCACGTGCTGACCGGTCGGGTCTCGCTGCAATCGGCCCAGGCGGCCTTCGCGAAGAATGCCTTCCGCGATGCCGCCACCCTGGCGCGCGCGGCCTCCAAGAGCCCCGAGGATCCGGTGCGCGGCGAGGCATTCCTGCTCGTGGGCGAGAGCGAGATGAAGCTGAAGCGCCCGGCGCAGGCCCTGCCCGCCTTCCAGGCTGCCGCCGACACGGCGGGGCTCGAGCCGGCCCTCCATTTCCGGGCCCTGGCCGGGTCGGGGCTCGCGCTCGAGGAGCAGAAGCAGTGGACCCAGGCCGCCAAGTACTACGAGGAGGTTGCCGAGAAGAGTCCCGACAAGACGCTCGCGGCCTGGGCCAAGACCCGCAAGGCCGCCGTCGCCGCCAATCTCAAGCCCGGCCCCAAATCCGGGGGAAAGGCCGAGAAGCGATGAGGCTCCTCGTTGCCCTCTCGCTCCTGGGCCTTGTCCTGGCTCCTTCTGCTGCGCAGTCCGCCGAGGTAACGCTCACCCTGCCCCCGCCCGACCTCGCCGCTCTGCTGCCTCTGGCCTCACCAGCTCTCGACAAGGGACCCGTGGGCAGCGGCCCGATCAGTCTTCCGCCCTCGCCGCAGCCGGTCCCGCCGCTTCCGCCCGCGCGGATCGTGGTCGATCTGACCCAGATACCCCTGGCTCCCGCGCCCCCTCCGCGCTTCCTCGCGTGCAACCCGCTGGGGACGGTCCTCGGGGTTGCCTCCGAGCTCGTCGAGTGTGGACGAGCGCGCTTCCAGAGAAATGAGCTCGAGGACGCGCGAGAGGCTCTCGAGAACGCCGTGAAGAAGGGCTCCGAGCGCGCCCTCCTCCGAGAGGCGCGGTACTGGCTGGCCGAGACGCTGATCCGTCTGCGCCAGACCGACGGGGTCGAGCAGAACCTGCTCCTGGTCGTGCAGGACGATCCGCGCTCGGACATCGGATACTACGGCGGCCTCGCCTACGGTATGGTCCTCCTCAATGCCGCCCAGCCCGCGCGCGCGCTCGAGACTTTTGACAACATCCTCAAGGCGGGGGCGCCGCCCGAGGTGGTTCCGTGGGCTCGTCACGGACGCGCGCTCGCGCTCTACGGCCTGGGCCGCTTCCCCGACGCGCGCGAAGCCTGGGCGGGGCTCCTCGCCCTGAGCCTGCCGCGCTCCGTCGCCGCCGAGTCGCAGTTCTGGCTCGGCGACACGCTCGGGCGGCTCGGCGACCACAAGAATGCCGTGGCCAGGCTCTCGACGTTCACGGCGCGCGGGCCACAGCTCAACATCGAGTCGGGCCTGCTCCGCCAGGCCTGGTGGAGCCGGGCGGGCGGGCAATCCCTGGAGGCGGTGCAGACCTATCGCGGCCTCCTCCCAGCCTATCCGAAGCTGAGCGAGATTCTCTGGGCGCGGGCCGGGCTGGCCCTGGCCCTTCTCGACATCGGCGACTATGCCGCCGCGCTCGAGGAGGCGCGACGTCTCGACCAGGCCGACGCCAAGGGCACCCTGGCACTGCCCGTGCTTCTCGCCGTGGACCGCTGGGCCACGGAGAAGCATCGAGTGGACGAAGGGCGGGCCCTCTCGCTCGAGCTCCTGGGCAAGAACCTCGAGCCCGCCGCGCGCGCCTATGTCGTGCTCCTCGGCGCGGAGCTCGAGCGCGAGGCGAAGCAGCCGAGCGAGGCGCGCGGCGCCTTCGAGCTCGTCGTGAACAATCCGGGCACGCCCGCCCTCGGCTCGTACGCCGGCTATCGCCTCGCCCAGATCGATATCGAGGGACGCGAGTTCAGCCAGGCTCAGGCTCGGCTCGACGCGCTGCTTCGCCAGCCGCTCGACGCCGATGTCCGCGCGGCCGTGCTCGTGCTCGGCGGCGAGGCAGGCTATGCCGCGCGCGACTGGGACCAGGCCGCGGACCGCTATGGCCGCTATCTGGCCGACTACGGCTCCTCGCCCGAGGCGCCGTCGGTGCAGCTCGCGCTCGGCTGGACACAGTTCCGCCGGGGCCGCTTCGACGAAGCGCGCAAGCTCTGGACCCAGTTCGCCACGAGCCAGGCCAAGGACCCCCGCGCGCCGGGAGCGCTCCTGCTCGCATCCGAGATCGCCGCGCGCGCAGGTGATACGGCCGGCGCCCAGGGGCTCCTCGACGGCCTGATCCAGCGCTATCCCGAGGGCGAGCACGCGGAGGTCGCCCGGCTCAACCGGGCCATCCTCCTCCTCCGGGCCGGCAAGGGCGCGAGCACGGTGAGCGACCTGACCACGCTGGTGCGTCGCGCGCCGCTCTCGCCGTATATCGGCCGGATGCGCCTGGCCCGCGGCGCGGCCCTCATGGCCGACGGCAAGCCGACGGAGGCCGCCCGTGAGCTCACCGCCGCCCTCGGGCAAGGCGAGGGCGCCGTGGCGCATCTGGGACTTGGCCGCCTTGCCTTCGAGCGCGGCCAGTGGGATGAGGCCGAGCGGGAGTTCGTGGAGGCCCGCGATGGCGGCACCAGCGCCATCGTGGCCGCCGCCGAGTACGGCATCGCCGCGGTGCTCTGGAACCAGGGAAAGCGCGAGGACTTCAGCCGCTTCGCGACGGCCCTGCTCGCTCAGCCCGCCGATGCGAGGACGACCCCGTATCTCCTGGGCTCGACGGCCCTCGTGGCCGCCGACGAGCGGAAGTGGAAGGAGGCGCGCGTCGCGACCCTCCGGCTGGTCAAGGAATTCCCGGACAGCGATGCCACGCCGGTGGTCCTGGCGCAGGTGGGGGCGGTGGCGGGACGCGGCGGGGAATGGGCGCTGGCCAGCGATGTCCTCCAGACCCTGGCCACCCGCTATCCGACCCATGGCGCCGCACGCGACGTGCGCCTCGACTATGCCGAGGCTCTGGTCCGGACGGGCGCCACCGCCGAGGCGCGCACGAGGCTGCAGGCTCTCGTGGATGCCTCGCCTCCTGAGGACCCGACGCTGCCCCGCGCGCTCCTGCTCCTGGGCCGGAGCTACGAGACCGCGGGCGATCAGCCACAGGCCACCGACCTCTACGCCCGCGTGACGCGCGATCACCCAGCCTGGCAGGGCGCGGCCACGCTCGGCCAGGCGCGCGTGCTCATGATCGACGGCAAGTGGGCCGAGGCGCAGCCGCTCTTCGAGCGCGCGCTGTCCGCCAGTGATGTGCAGGTCGCCACCGAGGCCGCTTATCGCCTCGGCGAGGGCTACCGGGCCGCGGGTCGTCACCAGCAAGCCGTCGACGCCTACATGACGGCGGCCTATGTCGCTCCCGACACGACGCTGGGACGGCGCGCCCTCCTCGGGGCCGGACAATCCTTCGCCGCCCTCAAGCAGCCGGACTTCGCCGTCATCGTCTACAAGAAGCTGCTGGCCTCGTCGGGCATCGAGACCGACCTGGCGGAGGCGGCGAAGAAGAATCTGCGCGCGCTCGGCGTCAACTAGCCCCGGCGAGCGGGTATAATGCGCGCCCATGAAGGGATATGGCGGGCGCATCCTCTTCGTCGACCTCACGCGCGGGACCAGCCGCGTCGAGGGGCTGGATGAGATCAGGGCCCGCGCGCTCCTCGGCGGCAATGGCCTGGCCGCGAAGCTTCTCCTCGATCACGTGCCGCCCAAGATCGACGCCTACGATCCGGCCAATGCGGTGGTCTTCGCTGTCGGGCCCATCACCGACACCACGGTGCCGGGCAATAGCCGTGCTTGCCTCGCCTCGAAGTCGCCGCTGACCGGGCTCTTCTTCGACTCGACGTTTGGAGGCCGATGGCCGGCCACCATGAAGCGCACCGGCTTCGATGCCCTCGTGATCAGCGGCCAGGCCCCCGCCCCCGTCTATCTCAAGGTGACGGAGACGGGGCTCGAGGTGAAGCCGGCCGCCAGCCTCTGGGGCCAGACCACCCGGGACACCGTGCATGCCATCCAGGCCGTCGAGGGCGACACGGCCGATGTCATGGCCATCGGGCCGGCGGGCGAGCGGCTCGTGCGCTTCGCCTGTGCGGCGACCTACTGGAAGAATCGAGAAGGCGTGGCCGGACGCGGCGGGATCGGGGCCGTGCTCGGGGCCAAGCGCGTCAAGGCCGTGGTCGTGGCGGGGGCGAAGAAGACCGAGGTGGCCGACGCCGCCCTCTTGAAGGCTCTTCTCGAAGAGAAGCGCGAGCCCCTCAAGACGGGCACCGCGGCGCTCTCGAAGTACGGCACGTCGTTCCTCGTCAAGCCCATCAACACGCTGGGCGGGCTCGGCGCCTATAACCTGCGCCAGGAGACGTTCGCGGAGGCGGGAGCGATCTCGGGCGAGGAGATGCACGCCCACTATCACGATCGCGACACCACCTGCCTCAAGTGTCCCGTGGCCTGCGGCAAGCAGTACGAGATCCGGGACGGCGAGCTCCAGGGCATCAAGGCCAAGATGCCCGAGTACGAGACCATCTTTGCCTTCGGGTCCATGCTGGGCAATGCGCACGCGGGCTCGCTGGCCAAGGCCAACGACCTCTGCGATCTCCTCGGACTCGACACCATCTCGATGGGCGTGACCCTGGCCTTCGTGGCCGAGGCGCTCGAGCGCGGCTGGCTCACCCAGGCCGAGATCGGGCTGCCCTTCGGCTGGGGCGACTGGCGAGGCATGCTGCGGCTCGTGGAGATGACCGCGGCGCGCGAAGGCTTCGGCGCCAGGCTCGCGGAGGGCGCCTGGCGACTGGCCGAGTCCATCGGGCCCGAGGCCACCAGGGCCGTCTATGCCGTGAAGCGCCTCGAGCTGCCCGCGCATTCCGCTCGCGCCCTCAAGGGCATGTCCATCGGCTATGCCACGGCCACGCGCGGAGGCAGCCATCACGACACGCGTCCCACGCCACAGTACGCGCAAGCCTATGACCGGCGCGGCACCGACGGCAAGCCGGAGTTCGCCGTGCGCAGCCAGCACTTCACGGCCGTGGACGATTCGCTCGTGCTGTGCCGCTTCACTTCGGAGCGCGGCTTCGGCCTCTTCGTGGAGGAGCCCTACGCGCGCATGGTCCGGGCCGTCACCGGCTGGGACATGACGGTGGAGGAGCTGGAGCGGGTGGGTGAGCGCGTGATCAACCTCGAGCGGCTCTTCAATGTGCGCGAGGGCGCCCGGCGCAAGGACGACGTGCTGCCGTGGCGCGTGATGCACGAGCCCATTCCCGACGGGCCCTCGGCCGGCATGCACTGTCCGCCGGAGGAGCTGTCGATGATGGTCGATCGCTACTATGCCCTGCGTGGCTGGGATGGAGACGGGGTGCCCACGCCGGCACGTCTGGCCGCCCTCGGCATCTGAGGCGCTCCGCTAGACGCGCGGACTCGGTCGACGCTGGCCCGGGCGTTCCAGACGAGCATGCTGGCATGCGCCTTGCTCGATTCCCATGCATGACGCTCGGCGCTCGCGCGACTCTGTGTTTTCTGATCGTTCTCTGCGCAGCCCTGCCGGTCTTTTCCGCGTCCACCACGGTGCCCGTCCGCTTCACGGAAGGTCTCACCCGCGGATTTCTCCTCGTGCGCGCTCAGGACGGCCGGCTTATCGGACACGGTGATCTTATCCAGGTCGTCCGCGGGCACCGCGTGGAAAGTCAGATGGTCCTCCGTTTCCGCGATGGATCGATCCACGACGAGCGGGTCGCTTTCACCCAGGATGGCGTATTCGCGCTGCTGAGCTATCACGTGGTGCAACGGGGACCTGCGTTCCCGGAGCGCCTGGACGCCCTCTTCGACGTCCGCGACGGGCGATACTCGGTGACGTCGGGTACGGGCACGTCGGAGAAGGTCGCCACCGGTCACCTGACTCTGCCCGCCGATGTATCGAATGGCTTGGTGATTCCGCTGTTGAAGAACCTTCCGCCCGGCGCCAGCCGGACCGTCCACGTGGTGGCCTTCACTCCGAAGCCGAGGCTCGTCGAGCTCGAGATGCTGCCCTCCGGACAGCGGCCCGTGCAGGTGGGCGAGCTGCAGAGGTCCGCCGAGCGGTATGTGCTCAAGCCCCGGCTCGGTCCTGTCATGGGTTTCATGGCAAAACTTCTCGGTCGACTGCCCGCCGACACCGAATGCCTGATCCTCAATGCCGACGCTCCCGCCTTCGTGCGGTGTGATGGCGCCCTGTTTCTGGGCGGCCCCCTCTGGCGCATCGAGGTCACCAGCCCCGCCGACCGAGCGGGGTCTCGATAAGCCGCCGACAAGGCGACTCACAATGCCCGGGCTGCTCGTTTGACTCGGTAAAACTCACCGCGAGAGAATCCCCTCTCTCCCTAAACAGTTGTCCCAGGGCACTTTGGAAAGCGGCACGGCGGTTGCCTCAGCTTTGCCTATGACCCCTCACGAAGCTCTCCGGGCCCGGACCCAGCCGAGGGGGACGGATCAAGGGTCCCCGCAGGTGACGCAGCTTCGCCCCTATCTCGTCGGAGCCGCCGTCATCCCGATCATCGCGGCGCTCTACTGGGCGCAGTCGGTTCTCATCCCCGTCGCCCTGGCCCTGCTCCTCGCCTTCTTGCTGGGGCCGCCGGTGCGCGCGCTCCAGCGGACCGGCCTGGGGAGCACGCGCGCCGGTCGGGTCGTATCGGTCGTTCTCGTGGTGGCGCTGGTGTTCTCGCTGCTCGGCGGGATCAGCTATGTCATCGCCCAGCAGATCGTGGCGCTGACCCAGGAGCTTCCGAAGTATCGGGGGAATCTCAAGCAGAAGATCGCGGATCTGCGTGGGGTGGGAAAGCCGGCGCCCCTGAAGGAGATGGAGTCGACGGCCAAGGAGGTCATCGGCGAGCTGCAGAAGCACGAGTTGCCGAAGCGGAAGCCTGAGCCGGTCCCCGTCACGGTCAGGAGCGAACCCATCGGCTTCTGGCCCTTCCCCAGGTTGCTCGACGCCTTGACGAGCGGGGGCTTTGTCATCGTGCTCGTCATCTTCATGCTGATCGAGCGGCAGGAGCTGCGCAATCGACTCATCCGGCTCATCGGATACGGCAGGCTCGTGGTCACCACGAAGGCCCTGGACGACGCGAGCGACCGCATCAGTCGGTACCTGTTCTTTCAGACCATCATCAATCTCACCTTTGGGGTCGCCATCGGGCTGGGCCTCTTTTTCATCGGGCTTCCCTACGTCGTCCTGTGGGGCTTTCTGGCCTTTGCCCTGCGCTTCGTGCCCTATGTTGGGCATTTGCTGGCCGCCCTCGCCCCCCTCGCATTGAGCCTGGCCGTCTTCGCCGACTGGCAGCGTCCGCTGCTCGCCGCTGGACTCTTCGTGGCCGTCGAGGCTCTGACCTACATGGTCATCGAGCCGTTCGTCTATCGGCAGGCCCTGGGTCTTTCGCAGACGGCCCTGCTCGTGGCCATCGCGTTCTGGACCTGGCTCTGGGGTCCCATCGGCCTCCTCCTGGGGACGCCCCTGACCGTTTGCCTAGTCGTCCTCGGCAAGCACGTGCCCACGCTGGAATTTCTCACCATCTTCATGACGGACGACGAGCCCGCGCTTCAGAGCGATGTCGCCTACTACCAGCGTGTGCTCGCCCGGGACCAGAGGGAAGCGAATGACATCGTGGATGCCTACCTCTGTGCCCACACGCTCGAGGAGGTCCATGACGACATCCTCATACCCACTCTCGCGTATGCCAAGCGCGATCGCGAGATGAACCAGGTGACCGACGATGAGGTTCAGGCCATCCATCGGGCCACCATGGAGACCATCACTCACCTGGCGTCCACGGTGGGAGCCGATGGCGCGTCCGAGGCCGGCGTGGCGCAGCCGATGCCCGTCGCCGCGCATGCCGCGGCCGTGCTGGGCTGCGCCGCGGGAGACGAGTCGGGCGAGCTGGCCCTTCGCATGCTCCAGCAGCTCCTGAGGCCGCATGCCGTGGGCCTGGAGGTCGGCTCCGCGCGTGCTTTGACGGGCGAGGAGCTGGCGCTCGTGGAGGAAAAGAATCCGTCCATCGTGTGTATCGCCTCGATTCATCCCGAGAACCTTGCCCAGACGCGCCACCTCTGCAAGCGTCTCCGCGTCCGCTTCCCCGCTCTCAAGATTCTCGTCGGGCGATGGGGCACGACAGAGCCGGGTGAGCGCGAGCAGCTCCTCGCCTCCGGCGCGGACGCCGTGGGATCGACGCTGCGCGAGTCGCGCGATCAGATCCGCGAACATATCCCCCTCGGCGCTCTTGCTCCCGGTGGATCCCCGCGCGAGGTGTCGGGGGGACTCGAGCTGCCCGAGGTCGCCTCGCCCATCGGTCACCCGGACCCACTTCGCGCGCGCTGAGCTTTCGGCGGCACCGCCACGCCGCGCCCCCGTCAATAAAAGTTCGGGGGCATTCTTACCGCTCGCGACATTTCTTCCCGGTAAACCTTGAGGGCAGGGTGGCCCTCCGCGCTCGATTCCTCCGTGGAGCTAAGGCATGCGCCTGCGCGGCCAGGGCACGGTCCTTGCTCCCCATCCCTGCAGGATTCGATGTCTTAGCCAACTTCGCATGACACGGTGGAGGTGAACTTGCTCATGACCGAGGAGAGCCGCGAACGGCATGTCCCCGCGGAGCCGCCGACGAAGTCTGAGCTGGGCACCAAGGCCGCCGAGGGCGCGGGGATTGGCGGAACCATCGGAGGAGCGGTCGGCGCGGTGCTGGCAGCGCTCGCCACCACGGCGGCTATTTCGATTCCCGGCGTCGGGCTCATCGCGGCGGGGCCGATCGCGGCCGGCCTCGCGGGAGCCGGTGCGGGCGGACTCGCGGGCACCATCGTGGGGGCCCTGGTCGGCGCGGGAATTCCGGAGGAGCGCGCCCGGCTCCAGGGCGAGGCGCTGAGGCGGGGCGGCATCGTCCTCGGCGTGCCTCCGAGATCCGAGGGCGACGCGGGGCCCGTCGAACGCGAATGGACGAGCCACCGAGGCGAGCACTTGTACCGGTGACCCAGGGATTTCCCTATCGACAACCTGGCCGCGCGCGGCGAGCGGCCGGGCGATCGCTGGGTACCGCTGCTCGCCGCCCAGGCCGATTCCGGCTCGAATGCCTCTATTGATCCTGTCCGCGTTCTGATCAACCCCGCGTCCGCGAAGCTATCCACGCCCCTCCAGGAACAGCCCGTGGGCTTCGCCCGCCCTCTGAGTTAAACTCGCCGGAAGGTGCATGCGGGGGCGTCAGCGGCTGGACACCTCCCGGCGCTCGGAAGCTATACCCTGAGGAGCCCTGGATGGGAGTGCGCGGGACATATAGGATCTGTTCGATGGCGGCCTGGCTCGGGAAGGAACGAGCCATCACGCCGCCGCGGCTTACCGTTCTCGTATGCGGTCTCCTGACCTTCGTGGCCATGGCGGCCCTGCCCGCCGCCGCGGCCAATCCGGAGCTTGCGCAGGAATGGCGCTCGTGCAAAGGGGACGATCAGACGTCCACCGAGCTGGCGATCAGGAGCTGCACGAGCATCATCAAGTCGGGCCGCGAGAAGGGAGCCAGGCTCGGCGGCGCGTACTACAGCCGCGCCACCGCCCACCGCATCGAAGGCTGGTACGATCGCGCGATCGAGGATTACAACCAGGCCATCCGGCTCGATCCCAAGCATGCGAGCGCCTACAATGATCGCGGGACCGCCTACAGCCACAAGGCGCAGCCGAATCGCGCGATCCAGGATTTCGACCAGGCCATCCGGCTCGACCCGAAGCTGGCCTCCGCCTTCAACAATCGCGGCAATGCTTACAGCACTCGGGGCGAGCTCGACCGGGCCATCCAGGACTACGATCGCGCCATCAAGCTCGAGCCCAAGTACGCATTTGCCTTCAACAACCGGGGGAATGCCTACCGCGCCAAGGGCGAGCTGGACCGGGCCATCCAGGACTTCGACCAGGCGATCCGCGTGGCGCCGAGCTACGGGCTGGCCTTCAACAACCGGGGGAATGCGTACAGCAGCAAGGGCGAGCTGGACCGGGCCATCCAGGATTACGATCAGGCCATCCGCCTCGAGCCCAGGGACGCCTCGGCCTTCAACAACCGAGGGCTGGTCTATAGCCGCAAGGCGCTGCCGAACCGGGCCATCCAGGACTTCGACCAGGCGATCCGGCTGGATCCGGCTCTCGCCTCCGCCCATAACAATCGCGGCAATGCCTATAGCAGTCGCGGGGAAACGGAGCGCGCCATCCAGGATTACGACGAAGCGATCCGCCTCGATCCGAAGTACGCGTTCGCCTTCAACAATCGCGGGAACGCCTATCGCAATCTCGGACAGGTGGACCGGGCGCTCCAGGACTTCGACGAGGCCATCCGCCTCGAGCCGAACTACGCGCTGGCCTACAACAACCGCGGGAATACCTACAGCAGCCGAGGCGAGATGGCCCGCGCCATCCAGGACTACGATCAGGCCATCAGAATCGAGCCCAACTACGGGTTCGCCTTCAACAACCGCGGGTATGCCTACCGCATCCTCGGAGAGGTGGACCGGGCCATCCAGGACTTCGACCAGGCGATCCGTCTCAATCCGAGAGATGTGCTGGCCCTCGAGAACCGGGGACTCGCCTACAGCCAGAAGGGCGAGCTGGACCGGGGGATCCAGGACTTCGATCAGGCGCTCCGGCTGAATCCGAGCTCCGCGACGGCCTTCCACTATCGAGGGTCCGTGTACAGCCGCAAAGGCATGCACGATCGGGCCATCCAGGACTTCGACCAGGCCATCCGGCTTCATCCCACGGACGAGACGGCCTGGAATAGCCGGTGCTTCGCCCGGGCCATCACGGGGAGACTGGAGCTGGCGCTCGCGGACTGCAGTCAGGCCCTGCGCATGCGTCCCGACTACGCCAATGCCCTCGACAGTCGAGCCCTCATCTATCTGAAGCTCGACGAGCTCGACCGGGCCCTCGCCGACTACGACACTGCGCTGCGCCTGGACCCGGGGAAGGCCCATTCCCTGTACGGCCGCGGCCTCGCCAAGCGGAAGCTGGGCGATCTGGCGGGCGCCGAGGCCGACCTCGCGGTCGCCACCGCGCTCGCCCCGCGTCTCCCCGAGCAGTACAGCACGTATGGGCTTCGACCCTGAAGGTCGGCGGAGCGCTACCGGGAGCGCGATCGGCGCCCGCGGCGGTTGACAGCGCCCGGATCACCCCCTAGGCTCGTAGCGATGGGCGGATAGCTCAGGTGGAAGAGCACGGCCCTTACAAGGCCGGGGTCGCAGGTTCGAGCCCTGCTCCGCCCACCATTCCTATTAGCTACTTCTGAAGCACCGCTTAGTCCGCGTTCTCCGTCAGTGCCCAAATAGTGCCTATCCGGCCTCGCCGACCGTAGCGCCGGACGATCCCATTGAAGGGCGGTCGAGCGCCCGCATAGCGTCCTGGAGGTGCTCGGGTGTCAGATGCTGGTAGCGCATTGTCATGCGGGGATCCCGGTGACCGAGGATGGCCATGACGCTGCGCTGGGGCACTCCGGCCATGGTGAGAGTACTCGCCGCATCGTGCCGCAGGTCGTGAAAGCGGAGGTTCTTCAGGTTCAGCCTGCCAACAAGACGGGCGAAACTCCGAGACAGGACCTTAGGCTCGCGCTCCGGGAGAACCGGCGAGTCCGGGTTGAGGGGGCGGGGAAGAGATTGGAGGGCGTCCCTCAGGGTATCCGTCAGCGGGACCGACCTAGAATCACCGTTCTTAGTCCGGCGGAAGGTCAGGGTCCTGACCTTCATGTCCACGTCGGTCCACCTCAGATTCAGAAGCTCTCCGCGTCGTGCTCCCGTTTGGAGCGCGGCAAGGATATAAAGGCGAAGGGTAAGGTTCGCCTCCTTGAGCAACGCATCGCGTTCTCCGGCCGTCAGGTAGCGAACTCGACCTGGGTTCTCCTTTGCCTTCGCGATTCCGCGCGCCGGGTTGGCCTTCAGATAGCCCCACGTGACGGCTCTGTTGAGCAGATGTCCCAGGCGCATCAGCTCCTTATTCGCGGTCGAGCCTGACACCGTCGCCAGGCGGTCCGCTTGCCACCGCTCGATATCTTCACGACGGAGCTTCGCCAGCTTGAATGCCCCGAAGCGCGGGATGACCTGGTGGTCTAAGATGGCCCGCGCCCGCACCTGCTCCTCGGAAGACAGGGCCGACTTGATAGTGGGCCAGTAGCGCTTGTCCACGAAGTCGGTCAGCCGTAGTCCCTCTTCGCGGACACCCAGCACCTCGCCCTTCGCGATGGCCTGCTTTATTTCCCGATATATGAGCTTCGCGGTCTGGTAGTCCGGGGCCGCCTTCTTGCGATGGCGTTTGCCCTCCGTGTCGTAGTAATCGACCCACCACCAGCCACTACGCTGGAACAACCCATCTCGCCGACCTGCCCTCCGCTGGGCCTTGACCTGCATTTCATCACTCATCCTGTCCCTCCTGAAGCGCGAGCTGAACATCGTTCATGGTCGGGGATTCCGCCCTCTCCACTTCCTGGGCATTGCTGCGTCGAGCCTTACCGCGATTCGCGTAGTAGGCCTTCATTCTCAGTGCGTTTACCTTGTCCCTGTGTCCCGCTCGGTATTTTCTGGTTCGGACGGACTGGGAACACTTCTTCGTGCAGTAGGCTTGACGCTTCCGAGCGATAAAGGGTTGCCGGCACCTAGCGCAGATTCGGAAACGCTTGGCTTGGCGACCGAGTGTCTCATATGCCCGCAGC
>DASYTI010000152.1 GCA_036002485.1 Candidatus Methylomirabilota bacterium
CTGGTGCGCGCCCTCCTGGCCTTGCCCGTCGAGCACTTCGTGATCGACGGGGAGATCGTGGCTCTCGACGAGAGCGGCCGGCCGAGCTTCCAGCGGCTTCAGCCGCGCATGACCTTGACCGATCCGCGGGAGATCGAAGCCGCGGCGGCCCGGGTCCCGGTGGAGGCCGTCTTCTTCGACTGCCTCGCGCTCGACGGCCACGACCTGCGCCGCTTGCCCCTGACGCGACGAAAAGATTGTCTCCGGCTCCTCGTACCTCCGCTCGGGCCCGTGCACTACGTCGATCACGTCCTCGAGCACGGGCACGCCTTCCTGGAGGCGGCCAACGAGCAGCGCCTCGAGGGCATCGTGGCCAAGAAGGCGAGCAGCGCGTACGCCGGCGGCCGTTCGCGGGACTGGATCAAGATCAAGTGCCAGCGCCGGCTGGAGTTCGTCATCGGCGGCTACACCGATCCCCAGGGCTCGCGCGGCTACTTCGGCGCGCTGCACATCGGCGTGTACGACGGCGCGCGCCTCGCCTACGTCTCCAAGGTGGGCACCGGCTTCGATCAGGCGGGGCTCAAGAGCCTCTGGGAAAAGCTCCAGCCGCTCACGCGCGCCACCCCGCCCTTCGACGCCGGCGCTATTCCGAAAGGCCGAAGCCACCACTGGGTGGAGCCGAAGCTCGTCTGCGAGGTGCGGTTCACCGACTGGACCAACGACGGCGGGATCCGACACCCCACCTTTCTCCGCCTGCGGAGCGACAAGCGCCCCGAAGATTGCCGGCGCGAGGCCATCGAAGCCCCGCCCGAAATCTCTTCTCATCCCTCTCCCCCGAAACGGGGGAGAGGGCAGGGTGAGGGGGTATCCGGACCGATCCCCTCGCCACCCATGGTGAATGCGCCGAAAGAAGTCAAGCTGACCAATCTCAAGAAGATGTTCTGGCCCGCCGACGGTTACACCAAAGGCGATCTGGTGGCGTACTACGAGCGCGTCGCGCCGCTGCTCCTTCCCTATCTCCGGGACCGGCCCCTCGTGCTCACGCGCTACCCCGACGGGATCACGGGCAAGTCCTTCTTCCAGAAGGACGCCCCGGAGTTCACCCCGGCCTGGGTCCGCACGGAGCGCGTCTACTCGAAGGACGCCGAGCGCGAGATCGATTACTTCGTCGTGGACGACGTGGAGTCGCTGCGCTACGTGGCCAACTCGGGGACGATTCCCCTTCACCTGTGGGCATCGCGGCTGGGCTCGCTCGAGCGGCCGGACTGGCTCGTGCTGGACCTGGATCCCAAGGGCGCCCCCTTCACCGATGTCGTGAAGGTGGCCCGCGCGCTCCACCGCATCCTGGACGATCTGGAGCTGCCCAGCTATCCGAAGACCTCCGGGGCCACGGGCCTTCACATCCTGATCCCGCTCGGAGCGCGCTACACCTACGACGAGGTACGCACCTTCGCGCGCCTGCTGGCCGTGCTGGGCGTGGAGGCGGAGCCCGAGATCTCGACCATCGCCCGACCCATCCGTTCGCGCGGGGGAAAGGTCTATATTGACTTCGGTCAGAATGGACACGGCCAGACGATCGTGGCGCCGTTTTCCCTGCGCCCGCTGCCGGGCGCGCCGGCCTCCTGCCCGCTTGCCTGGAGCGAGGTGACGGCGCGCCTGGACCC
The DNA here is from genome assembly GCA_036002485.1 of Candidatus Methylomirabilota bacterium. NCBI lineage: Bacteria > Methylomirabilota (SeqCode) > Candidatus Methylomirabilota bacterium. The sequence goes on from DASYTI010000152.1 coordinate 1,644, forward strand.
GGCCCGCTTCACCATGACCACGCTCCCGAAACGCTTTGACAAGATCGCCGATCCGCTGGCGCCAGTATTGACGGGAGAAATCGACATGGCCGCGGCCGTCGAACGGATCGCCCAGCGCCTTGGCGAGCGAGAGCCCGCAGATGAGTAATTCAGAGCACCCTCAGCCTCGCGACGGCTTCTCCTCGCCCCGCTTCGGCCAGCCGGCGACCTTCATGCGCCTGCCCTACGTGACGTCCCCGGCGGGACTTGACGTGGCTCTCTATGGAATTCCCTTCGACGGCGGCTGCTCCTACCGCTCGGGCGCGCGCTTCGGGCCCCGGCACGTGCGCGATCAGTCCTCCCTGATCCGCCCGTGGAACTCCGCTCTCAAGGTCCATCCGTTCGACCGCCTGCGGGTGGCGGACTGTGGCGACGTCGATGCGGTCCCCATCTCGATCGAGAGAACCTTCACGGCCATCGAGCAGACGCTGCAGCCTGCCGTGGAGGCGGGCGCCGTCCCCATGTGCGTGGGCGGCGATCACACGGTGACGCTGGCCGTTCTCCGCGTCCTCGCGCGGCGGCACGGACGGCTGGGACTGGTCCACTTCGACGCGCACCCGGATACCTGGGACCGCTATTTCGGGCTGCCCTACTACCACGGCAGCACCTTTCGCCGCGCCATGGAGGAGGGCCTGCTCGACGGCGCTCGGTCGATCCAGGTAGGCATCCGCGGCCCGCTCTACGGACCCGAGGATTTCGACTTCCACGCGACCCACGGCTTCGAGGTGATCCGGATCGAGGACGTGAAGGAGCGCGGAGTCGCGTGGGTCGTCGATCGGCTGGCGCGGCTGAGCGGTGGCCCGGTCTACTGCTCCTTCGACATCGACGCGGTGGATCCCGCCTACGCGCCCGCCACCGGCACGCCCGAGGCGGGCGGGCTCACCTCCTACGAAGCGCTCGGGCTCGTGCGCGGCCTGCGCAGCCTGCAGCTCATCGGCGCCGACCTCGTGGAGGTCTCGCCCCCCTACGACGGCCCCGGCGCCATCACGGGCGTGCTCGCCGCCAACCTCATCTTCGAGCTCCTCTCGGTAGCCGCGCTCAACCGCTGACCTTTTCTCATCCTCTCGCGCCCAACCCTGCCCCCTCACCCTGCCCTCTCCCCCGATGGGGGAGAGGGATGAGAATCAGTCTTTGCTCTGATCCCTTTCTCCCATAGGGGATGAGAATGGCCTCCTCACTCTCATTCCTCTCCATCATCGGGGGATGAGAATAGCCTCCTCACTCTCATTCCTCTCCCCCATCGGGGGATGAGAATGGCCTTCTCACTCTCATTCCTCTCCATCATCGGGGGATGAGCATAGCCTCCTCACTCTCATTCCTCTCCACCAT
>DASYTI010000153.1 GCA_036002485.1 Candidatus Methylomirabilota bacterium
GAACCAGAGGCTATCGGGTCGTCATTGGTTTACGGTGGATCGCCTGCCCGGAACGACCAGGTCATCAACCCAAAGACGGCGAAAGGGCTCGGGCGCGCAATGCCGCCCACGCTCCTGCTGCGCGCGGGCCAGCTGATCGAATGAACCGGAGGACGTTCCTCGCTGGGCTGGCACTGGGCGCCGCGCCGTATGCCGCCTGCAGCTTGTCGACCGGCACGGCGGTCGTCCATGCCCAGCCTGCCGGGAGACTTCCTCGTGTCGTCGTCCTCATGCCAGGTGTCCAACAGGGGACACCGCTCGAGGCTGCCCAAGCTCTCAGAGAGGGCCTGCAGGCTCTCGGTTACGTCCATGGAAAGAACGTGATGCTCGAAGAGCGATGGAACGAGCGCGGGCCGGAGCACTGGCCGACCGTGGTCGCCGATGTGCTTCGCTCTGGAGCGGAGATACTCGTGTCCGGCTCTGGAGCCGCCACCCGCGCGGTGATGCAGGTCGCGTCGACGGTTCCCCTCGTGAGCCCTACCCTCAATTACCCCGTAGAGGACGGCTACGCGACAAGTCTCGCGCATCCAGGCGGCATCGTCACCGGGCTCACGCTCCTAACCCCGGAGCTGACTGCCAAGCGGCTGGAGCTGATCAAGAGCGCCGTGCCGTCGCTCGCCCGCATCGCGCTGCTCTCGCAGCCATTGACGGAGGCGGAGCGGCGGGTGCTGCGAGAAAGTGAGGCGGCGGCTCGCGCCCTCGGACTACATATCGCGCTCAGCCGCATCGTCCGAGACGGCACGGAGATCGACAAGGCGTTCGACGAGGCTGCCCGCGCCCGGGTCGGCGCCGTCGTCCTCGGCCAGGCGGCGCTGTTCGCAGGGGAGCGCTCACGCATCGGGGCCCTCGCGCTTCGCCACCGGTTGGCGACCATCGCAGGTGAGACGGGCTTCGCCAGGGCGGGAGGCCTGCTCGAGTACGCGCCGGACATCCCGGACAATTACCGCCGGGCGGCGGTCTACGTGGACAGGATTCTCAAGGGCGCTAAGCCGGGCGACTTGCCTATCGAGCAGCCGGTGAAGATCGGGCTCGTCATCAACCTGAAGACCGCCAAGGCACTGAGGCTGACGATTCCGCCGTCGCTTGTGCTGCGAGCGGATCAGGTCATTGAGTGATTGCGGCTGCCCAACATCACGCTCCAGCGGTCCGGGGCTCGCGTTGCTCGCACCCGGCCGCTGAGCGCGGGCGTTATGCCGACAACGGAATGAGGCGACGGCAAGGATGTCGATGAGGCGCCGCGAATTCATGACGGTGCTCGGCGGAATGGCTGCTGCGTGCCCGCTCGAGGCTCGCGCGCAGCCGCGCGCCACCCCAGTGATCGGATTCCTCAGCACCAGGTCAGCTCAGGAGGCTGACTATGTCACCACGCCCTTTCGCCAAGGTCTGAAAGAGTCCGGCTATGCCGAAGGCCAGAACGTGGCGATCGAGTTCCGCTGGGCAGATTTTCATTACGATCGACTGCCAGGTCTCGCAGCCGATCTCGTCAAGCGCCGCGTGGCCGTGATCGCAGCGGTTGGTGGCATTCACTCAGGACTGGCGGCAAAGGCGGCGACATCAACAATCCCTATTGTCGTCGTCAGCGCCGGCGATCCGGTTGCGTTTGGTCTCGTTCCCAGTCTGAGCCGGCATGGCACCAACGTGACAGGCGTAAGTATGATCACGGTCGCGCTCGCGCCGAAGCGACTGCAGCTGCTTCGCGAGTTAGTGCCCACAGCCGCTGTCATCGGGATGCTCGCAAATCCGACGAGCCCTTACTTTGAGCCCGAAACGAGAGACGTCCTCGATGCAGCACGCGTACTTGGACTGCAAGTCCATATCCTAAAGGCCAACACAGAGCGCGACCTCGACGCGGCCTTCGCGACGCTTGTCCGACGGCGGGCAGCCGGGCTCCTCGTAAGCGGCGATCCGTTCTTTGACAGCCAACGCGAAAAGCTCGTGGCGCTGGCAGCACGGCGTGCGGTTCCCGCGATCTACCAATGGCGTGAGTTCGTCGCACTTGGCGGCCTGGCGAGCTACGGGAGCAGTATTACCAACGCGTACCGTGAGGCAGGCACCTACACGGGCCGGATTCTCAAAGGTGAGAAGCCGGCGGACCTCCCGATCGTGCAGCCGACTAAGCTCGAGTTAGTTCTGAACCTCAAGACCGCGAAAGCGCTTGGGCTGACGATCCCGGCGTCGCTGCGGGTGCGGGCAGACGAGGTCATCGAGTGACTGGACACGCTGAAGACGTCGGAAGCTATGCACTGGTGGCCAGCTTCAGAGTGGCGGCATAACAGCAGGCTTGAGCGGACCGGCTCGACGCCGGCCGCTCAGCCTGAGCGCTAGCCGCTCACCGCAACGGGCATCTCACTCAGGAGGATTCGGATGAGTATCGCAGCTGAGCTCTTGCAACGACACATTCAGACACTGGTCGACGATCACCAGCAGTGGCAAAGGCTGATCGCCGACAACATTTTGTGGGAACTAGCTTACGCACCCGCCATCGGCCATCCGGCAAAGCTCTCGGGCCGCGACGAGGTGCTTCATCACGTTAGATGGTTCCTGAGAGCGGTCGAAAACTTTCGCTTCATCGATCCAAAGGTCTACGCGTTTACAGACCCGCAAGCCGCCGTGGCACAAGTCAAGGCCGAAGCTTTGATCAAGCCCACCGGCCGCATCTACCGTCAAGAGTACGTCGTGTTCCTGCGTGCCGCTGGCGATAAGATCACATACCTCCGGGAATATTTTGACCCAACGCGGGCGGCCAAATCGATGGATGCAACGATTCTCGATCTTGAACCGTGGTTCTAAGCCGCGGTGGTTCGACCTCCGGCTAACAGCAGGCTGGAGTGGCCCGGCTCGACGCCGGCCGCTCAGCCTGGGCGTTCGCCAGCAGAGCGGGGCATCATTCGACGAGGGATCGTCATGAAACGGATAAAGATGAATCCGTTTTGGCGCTGGCCTGTTTCCATTGCTCTTCTTTGGCTTCTCCCCGGTGCCCAGGCCATCTCTGCGCAGACGAAGGTCTCGATCGCCAATCTCATCGTGAGCTCGAGCCACCTCCCGCTCTGGATCGCGCACGAGCAGGGACTCTTCGCGAGGCAGGGGATCGACGTGGAGCTTCTCATTGTGGAGGGCGTGGACGCTTCCCGCCGGATCGCAGGGGACATTCCCTTTGGCGTCATTGGCATCCCCGCGGCGATATCCGCGGCGTCCGAGGGACGAGATCTGAAGGTGCTGGTTACGCTGGATGCCCCTCGCGTGACCGGCCACCTGGTGGCCGGGCGTGACATCAAGACGGCGGATGCCCTTCGCGGAAAGCGGCTGGGCGTCAACCGGCTAGGCACGGACGCCTGGATCCACTCGATCCTGGCCCTGGACCACCTCGGACTGGATCCTCAGCGGGACGGAATCAGCTTCGTCGAGATCGGGAACGTGCCGCAGCTCGTGCAAGCGCTCGAGGCCGGGGGAATCGACGCGGTGGTGATCGATCCCGGTCAGAGCGCCCAGCTGAGGGGCAAAGGCTTCTCGCTGCTCCTGGACATGTACCCGGCAAATATCTCGGGTGTGCAAAGCGCGCTGGTCGTCGCCGGCGCGTACTCTCGTCAACACCCGGACGTGGTCGAGAAGGTCGTGGCCGGGCTGGTCGAGGGCATCGGCTTCAGCCTTGCGCCACGGAATGAAGAGATCGTTCGGAAGACGCTGATGGCCCGCATGAAGATCTCGGCGCCCGCCGCGGCCGAGAGCGGGTACCGAAACTTCCTGTCGCGGGCGAACCGCAAGCCATACGCCTCGATCACCGCGATGCGGAACATGCAGCGGGTGATGGCGCTCAACGACCCCAAGGTGCTCAGCGTGAAGATCGAGGACCTCGCCGACGATCGCTTCGTGCGCAAGCTCGATGAGAGCGGTGCCATCGATCGTCTCTACGAGAGCTACGGAGTCAAGTAGACGGGGACGGTGCGTGGGTCAGCCAGAACCCATGGGCGACACGTAAAGAGTGGCCGGGAAGGACATGGCAGCGTCGATGTCCACTAGGGCTGCGTGGCGGTGGCTCCCGCCGTGGCCGCCTCGACGGCGGCGCGCACCCGCGCCGGGGTAACGGGAATCTCGCTGAGGCCGACGCCGAGCTCGCGCAGGGCATCGCACACGGCATTGGCGATGGCGGCGCCGAGGCCCGGATTGCCGCACTCCCCCACGCCGCGGAGGCCGAGGGGGTTGGTCTGCGCCGGCACTTCCTGGAAGAACGCGTCGATCACGGGCATGTCGGCCGCGCTCGGCAGCGCGTAGTCGAGGAGCGAGCCCGTGAGGAGCTGGCCCGCCCCGTCGTAGCGCAGGCTCTCGTGCGTCGCGTTGCCGATCCCGAAGGCCGCGCCCCCCACGAGCTGGTCCTGGACGAGACGCGGGTTGACCGCGCGGCCCACATCGGCGCCGACCACCACGCGGCGCAGCGTGACGACACCGGTCTCGGGATCGACGTCGGCGATGACGGCGACGCCGCAGCCGGCATAGGTGACCTTGGGGACTTTGAAGGAGGCGTCCACGGCCAGGGACTGCCGTGTCGCGAGCTCGCCGAGGGTCAGCGAGCGGCCGTTGGCGGAGAGTCGGCCGGCCTCGTAGCTGACCGAATCCTCGGCGACGCCGAGCGCCTCCGCGGCTCGTCGCCGCGCTTCCGCGATGAGCTTGTCGCCCGCCATCTGCGCGGCATTGCCGGCGGTGACCGTGGCCCGCGAGCCATAGGTGCCGACGCCGCTCTCCACGGCGGCCGTATCCGGGTGGCGCACCTCGAAGCGATCGGCGGGGAGCCCGAGGGCGCCTCCGAGGATCTGGGCGAGCACCGTCTCGAGCCCCGGGCCCATGGACGAGGCGCCGGTGTCCACGGTGAAGCGGCCGTCGGGGCGGGCCTCGACGCGGGCGGTCTCGAAGGGCCCGAGCCCGGTCTTCTCCACGTACATGGCGAGCCCGATGCCGCGCCGGATGCCCCGGCCGGCGAGGGCGCGCTGCTCGGCGCGGGCGGCGTCGTAGCCGAGCCGCTCGAGGAGGCTCGCGAAGAGCGCGGGGAAGTCTCCCGAGTCGTAGACGGTGGGCACCCCGAAGGAGACGGTGCCGCAATCGTAGGGCATGTCGGCGGCCACGAGCAGATTGCGGCGGCGGATCTCCGCGGGATCGAGGCCGAGCCGCGTAGCCGCCGCGTCCATGAGCCGCTCGCGGGCGAAGTTGCACTCGGGTCGCCCCGGCGCGCGGAGCGTGCCCACCGGGGTCTTGTTGGTGACCACGCTCCAGAGATCGCAGACGTAGTGAGGCACGCGATAGGGCCCGGGGAGAAGCGCGGCGCCGAACTCGGCGGGCAGGAGTGCCGCCGTCCGCACGTAGGCGCCGATGTCGGCGTGGATGACCACGCGCATGGCGCGGATCCGTCCGTCCGCCTCGAAGCCGATCTCGAGATCGTAGGTGGCCTCGCGGGCGTGGTTGGCCGCGGTCAGGTTCTCGCGCCGGCTCTCGACCCAGCGCACGGGGCGGCGGACCTTGAGGGCGGCCAGCGGGACCAGAATGTCCTCGGGGTAGAGCTCGCCGCGGACGCCGAAGCCGCCCCCCACGTCGACCTCGGTGAGCCGGAGGGCGCCCGGGGGCATGCCGAAGATGGGCGCCAGGATATTGCGGTTGATGTGGATGCACTTCGTGGACCCGATCAGGTGCATCTCGCCGCCGGTGACGCCCGGGGGCACCGCCACGAGCCCGCGCGTCTCGACGGCGGCCGCGGTCTGGCGCGCGTGGCGAAAGCGCTCGCGCACGAGCAGGGCGGATCCCTCCAGTCCCCTCTCGCCATCACCCACTCGCATCTGGATGAGGGCGACATTGTTGGACGCGCTCGACGGGAAGAGGCGCGGCGCCCCCGCGGCGAGGGCGGCCTCGGCCGAGACCACCGCGGACAGGGGCTCGTACTCGACGGCGATGCGCTCGAGGGCATCCTCGGCCAGGTAGCGGCTCTCCGCCACCACGAGCGCGACGGGCTCCCCGGCATAGCGCGCGACGCCGCGGGCGATGGCGGGCTGCAGAAACGTGGCGGTGCCCTCGGGGGCGGGCACGCGATTCGGAATGACGGCTGTCTCGGGAACATCGGCGCCGGTGAGGACAGCGAGGACACCCGGCATGGCCAGGGCTCCCCGCGCGTCGATCCCGACGATACGCGCATGCGCATGCGGCGAGCGCAGCACCGCCGCCTCGGCCATGGCGGGCAGGCGCACGTCTCCGACGAAGCGGCCGTTCCCCGTGAGCAGCCCCTGCGCGCCGAGCCGGGTCAAAGGCTTACCGATCATGCGGTGGTGTCTCGATGCCGCTCGCGAAGGAGGACGGCCTCACTCTCCTCGATGGCCTCCGGATCAACCCAGTGGCGCCAGATGTCCAGGCTCAGGGCGCCCAGACCCATCAGCACCGCCACCGCCATGAGGGCTCCGCCCACGTAGGGCAGCTGATTTACCAGAGCCATGACCCCCAGGGCCACCACCAGGCACAGCACGCGCATCGGCTTGGAGTGCCGAAAGCGCGGCAGGAAGGCGCGGGCGCCCACGTCGCCCAGGAAGAAGGCGGTCACGAGAAAGCCCATCAGGAGCGAGGCGAGGTAGGCGAGAAAGAGGATGAGCCCGAGCGGAATGCCGAGAATGGTGAACATGGTCAGAATGGCGGCCACGGGGACGGCGACGCAGAGGAGGGCCCCGAGTCCGAGGCTCTTGAGAGGATCCGAGCCGATGGTCTGCGAGGCCAGGAGGGTGAAGCGCGGGAAGAGCAGGTAGAGCACGATGCCCGTCACGATGAGCCCGGCCATGAACAGGAGCCGCGAGACGGTGACGAGCGCCGTCCCCGTTCGGGCCAGCGTGCGCGGCAGCTCGGGCAGGTTGTGGGTGATCGCGCCCTCGATCTTGGCCTGGGTCGAGATGCGGGCATCGCGAGGGCTCCAGTACGTGAGGCTGCCCTTCACGCGGGCCGTGGGCAGCACCTCGACCTCCTGGGCCACGAGCTCGACGTCGCCCTGCACCTCGCCCCCGAGGACCACGACGGCGCCCGCCGCGTAGAGGGTCTTCACGATGGTGCCGGCCATGCGCACCTCGCCCCCGACCAGACGAGCGCGTCCCTCGATGACGGCCTCGGGGGTGACCACCACGGTGCCGCCGGCCGCATTCAGGTTGCGCACGACGCGCCCGCTGATGGTGACGGCGCCGCCCCCCGCCCGCACATTCCGCATCACGGTGCCCCCGATCACCACGGAGCCCGCGGCCGCCATGAGATTGCCTTGCACGCGCTTGCCGTTGACGACGCGGCCTCCCCCCGCCACCAGATCGCCCTCGACATCGGCCTGGACATCGACGCCGCCGCCGAAGGCGTAGACATCGCTGGCTACGGTCTGGCCGACCTCGGGGTCGGCGGCCCCCGCCCGCACCGGAGACAGCAGGAGCAGGCCGACCATGACGAGCGTCAAGCCGGGGGCCGCGATCCCGGAGACCAGGCGAAAGGGCATCGGCGCAGTCTCTGCCGGGATGCTCGACGTCGTCAAGCCGGCCCTCTTGCCCGGTTTATGCGCGAACACCTGACCCCCTCACCGACTCAGCCCTCGCCTCGTCGCCCGAGGCGGGCGTCTCGGCTCGAAGTGCGGCCCTCTCCCCCACTGGGGGAGAGGGCTCAAGAGAGGAGCGTAGCGAGAGTGTTCTCTCATCCCTCTCCCCCGCCGCGGGGGAGAGGGCCGCACTTCGAGCTGAGCGGCGCCGCCGCGAGGCGAGGGCTGAGTAAATCAGGGGGCCGTACGACGAGAGAGTCTCCTTCACGAATAGTCCAGGCTAGGCGTGCTCTCTAGGCGAGACGGGCGAGACAGGGCAGATTGCGATACTGCTCCTGGGCATCGAGACCGTAGCCCACCACGAAGACATCCGGGATCTTGATGGCCGGGGTCAGGTCTTGAAATCCGGCAGCGCGCCGCCGCCGCGCTTCGATACCCATTCGAACGTGGCAATTCAAGGTCTGACCTCCTTCAAGCCGATGACCTTGAAGGTCGGGACGGGCCTGAGCAGGCCCTTGAGGCTGAGCGCACCGACCTCCTGGCACTCGATCAGATCCTCCAGCGCCCCGGCCATTCGTGATGAGATGAGAATCTGGCCGCCCTGGGCCTCGCCGCAGAGGCGCGCGGCCAGGTTGGTGACCGTGCCGATGGCGCCGTAGTCCCAGCGCCCTTCGAAGCCGATGGCGCCGATAGTGGCGTAGCCTTCGGTGATCCCCACGCCCAGCGCGAGGTCGTAGCCCCGCTTGCGCCAGCCCGCGCTGAGACCATTGACCCGCTCACGCATGGCCACGGCCATGCGGATCGCGCGCTCGGCCGGGTTCGGCAGCGGCAGAGGGTCGTTGAAGAAGATCATCATGCCGTCCCCCGTGAAGCGCTCGAGGGTGCCCTCGTGCTCCATGATCAGCTTGCCCATCTCGGCGTGGTACTCGCGCAGGACGGTCATCACTTCCTCGGGCTCGGCGGTCTCCGCGAATGCGGTGAACCCCCGGAGGTCCAGGAAGACGACCGTCACCTCCCTGCGGTGGGTCTGGAGCGGGTCGTCGGCGCCGCCGGCCACGATCAGCTCGGCGAGCTGGGGGGAGAAGAAGCGCTTGAGCCGCCCGAGCCGCTCGAGCTGTCGCACTTGGTCCGTGACCCGATCCTCCAGAGTCCGGTTGAGGACGCTGAGCTCGCCCGCCTGGGACTCGAGATGCGCCGCCTGCTCCTGGACGGTGTCGTGGAGCGCTTTGATCCTGAGCATGGACTTGACCCGCGCCACGAGCGCCGCCTGGTCCACGGGCTTGGTCAGATACTCGTCGCCGCCCGCCTCGAGCCCGGCCACTACGTCCTTGGAATCGGTGCGAGCCGTGACGAGGATGATCGGCATGAATGGGAGCGCCGGGTCTTTGCGGAGACGGCGGCAGACCTCAAGACCGTCCAGCTTGGGCATCATGACGTCCAGCAGGATCAAGTCTGGCTGCTTCTCGCGCGCAAGGGCGAGCGCCGCCTCCCCGTCCACCGCCGTGAGGATCTCGTAGCCGTGAACGGCCAGGCGCGTCTGGAGGATGTCGAGGTTCATCGGGTTGTCGTCTGCGATGAGGATGCGGGGCGGTGTCCTCACGGCACGTACTCGCGGATCTTGGCCAGGAGGGCCCGGGGGCTGAAGGGCTTCGTGACGTAGGCGTCGCAGCCGGCCTCGCGCGCCTTGACGTCGTCGCCGCTCAAGGCGTACGAGGTGACGGCGATGATGGGGATCGCGCGAAGCGCCGGATTGGCCTTGATCCGGCGCGTGGCTTCGTAGCCGTCGAGCCCCGGGAGCTGGATGTCCATCAGGATGAGATCGGGTCGATGGGTCCCGGCCATGGTCACGCCGTCCTCGCCCGTCACCGCCTCGATCACCTCGTAGCCCGCCGGCGTGAGGAGGTCGCGGACGATCCGGCGGTTGTCCTCGTGGTCTTCGATCAGCAGGATGCGCCGGCTCATGAGGCCTCCGCCATCCGCTCGACGCGCACGGGCAGCGTGAAGGAGAAGGTCGAGCCCATCCCCGGCGTGGACGCGACCCAGATCCGCCCGCCGTGAAGCGCGAGGATGCGCTTCGCGATGGAGAGACCCAGCCCCGTGCCCCCTTTCTTCCGCGTGTTCGAGGTGTCGGCCTGCTGGAACTCCTCGAAGATGCGCCCCTGGTCCTCCGTGGCGATGCCCGGGCCCGTGTCGGACACGGAGATCAGGAAGCTGCCGTCCGAGGCCTTGGCCTCGATTCGTACCTCGCCCGCATCGGTGAACTTGACGGCGTTACCGACCAGGTTCAGGAGCACCTGGCTGATCCGTCGGTCGTCGCCCCGGGCGAGCGGGAGGTCCGGCTCGAGCGCGACCCTGAGCCCGAGCCCCTTTTCCGCGGCCAGCGGCTCGACGGCCGTCACCACAGTGTGGATGACCTCGGTCAGCGAGTAGTCGGCCAGCGAGAGCGTGAGCTGCCCCGCCTCGATCTTGGAGAGGTCGAGGACGTCGTTGATCAGCGCGAGGAGGTGGCGACCGCTGCGGTCGATGCGCGCCATGGTCTCGCCGGCCTTCTCGGGCAGCGCGCCATAGATGCCGTCGAGGAGGAGCTCGGTGTAGCCCAGGATCGCGTTGAGCGGCGTGCGGAGCTCGTGGCTCATGTTGGCCAGGAACTGGGACTTGTGTCGGCTCGCGACCTCGAGCTGCCGGCCCTTGTCCTCGATCTCGTGGAAGAGGCGCGCGTTCTGGATGGCCAGCGCCGACTGGGTCGCGAAAGTCTTGAGCGCCTCGATGATCTCCGCCGAGAACTCGCCCGGCGTCTTCCGGATGAGGATCAGGCTTCCGATGACCTCATCCTCCCGCAGGAGCGGCACGGAGAGCGCCGCCCGATACCCGGCCCGGATGACCACCTCGCGCACGCTGCTATCGTAGATGCCCGGCTGCGTGATGTCGGCCACCTGGAAGGGCTCCCGCATCTCCGCAGCGCGTCCCGAGACTCCTTCGCCCTTCCGGATGGGCATACGTCGCATGGCCTCGCCGAAGTCCCCCTCGAGATTGTCAGTCGCCCGGACATGGAACTGCTCGGTCGTCGCGTCGTACTCGTAGATCAGGCACCCGTCGGCGCCGGCGAGATCCCGCGCCCGCGACACGACTGTCCGGAGCACCGTCTCCACGTCGAGCGTCGAGCTGACCGCCCGGCTGAGCTCGCCCAGCGCGGTCAGTTGCTCGACGGACTGGGTGAGCTCGTGCGTCCGTGCCTGCAGCTCCTCGAACAGCCGCACGTTCTCGATGGCGATGACGGCCTGGTCGGCGAAGGTCTGGAGGAGGGCGACCTCCGCGTCGGTGAAGGGGCGAACCTCCGCACGCAGAACGGCCAGGTTACCGAGCGACTTGCCCTCGCTCAGCAGGGGTATCTCTGCGCAGCTGTGAACCGTGTTGAGCTTGAGCAGCTCGAGCGTGTCGGGGTACTCGCTCTCGGCAATGAGCATGATGTCGTCGATGATGATCGGCCTGCGATCCAGAACCGCGCGCCCTCCCGGGAAGCGGCGCGTGAGGGGGAGGGGGTGCCCCACCAAGCCCTTCATCTGCGAGCCTGCGTGGGCGGCATTGTAAAAGCGGTCACCCTCCAGCCGCTCGATCACGACATCGCTCGCGACACAGAGGCGCACGGCGCTCGTCGCGATCGCATCCAGCACCGGCTGCAGTTCCGTCGGCGACTGGGCGATGATCCGGAGCACGTCGGAAGTGGCCGTCTGCTGCTCGAGGGCATTGGTCAGGTCGCGGTTGCGCGCCTCCAGCTCCTTGAACAGCCGCACGTTCTCGATGGCGATGACGGCCTGATCGGCGAACGTCTGGAGCAGCGCGATCTGCTTGTCCACGAACGGATCCACCTCGGTGCGACGGAGCACGAGCGCGCCGATGGCCGCCCCCTCCCGCAGCAACGGAACCCCCACGGTCGTTCGGTGGCCCTCAGCCTTGGCGCGGGCTGCCGTGTCAGGGAACTCCTCAGTCTCCGCTTGGACGTCAGCCAGGTGAACTACCCGCCGCTCGAGCACGGTGCGCCCCGCGACGGAGCCCCGCACGAGTGGGATCGAGGAGCCCGCGGGACCGGGGATCGGACCGTAATGGGCGGGAAACCGAAGGTTGTCCCCCTCGACCTGGAACAGAATCACGTCGTAGGCTCCGCAAAAGCGCGCGGCGCTGGCGACGACCGTGTCCAGCACGGGCTGGAGATTCGTCGGCGAAGTGCTGATGACCCTCAGGATCTCGGCCGTGGC
>DASYTI010000154.1 GCA_036002485.1 Candidatus Methylomirabilota bacterium
TTGCGTCCGAGCCCGCCCGACTCACCGCTGCCCCGGAAGTCGAAGCGCGCCAGGGCCAGGCCCGCCTCGGGGAAATCCTGGCCGAGCAGGAGGTACTTGTCGCTGTCCTTGGAGGCGCCCATGCCGTGGCACGCCACCACGCAGGGAGCGGGCTGGCGCCGCGGGAGATGCAGCACGCCCACCACGGAGGCGCCGTCTATCGCAAAGGCGAAGGGCTCGCTGCTCACGACCAGGGAAGATCGAAGAGGGCGCAGGTATTGGCGCCGATCTCGGTGATCACCTCGTCCACGGGCATCCGCTTGATCTTGGCGATCTCCTCGGCCACGCGGGTGACGAGCCACGGGCCGGAGGGCATGCCCTCGAACTCGCCCTTGTAGGGCCACGGCCCGTCGCTCTCGACGAGGAGCGAGGAGAGGGGCACCGCCTCGACCATCTCGCGATCCCGATCGCGGTAGATCACCTCGGGGGTGACCGACACCATGAAGCCCGACTCGACGATGGCGCGGGTCACCTCGGCGGGCGCCTTGTGCCAGTGGAAGACCGCGCGATCGATGCCGTGGGCCTTGAGCGCGTCCAGCGCGCCGACGGCCGCGCCGTGGGGCGCGTGGAGGATGACGGCCAGGTCATAGCGCCGCGCCAGATCCAGGAGGCGCCCGAGATGCCGTCTCGACCGCGTCATGCGCTCGGCCGCGTCGGCCGCACCGTCGAGGCTGTACCAGGGTAGTCCGACCTCGCCCAGCGCCACGAGCCAGGCGTGATTGGCCATGAGCTGCGACTCCACCCGTGACAGGTCCTCATCCGTGAGGTGATGCCATTCGGGGTGAAAGCCCATGGCCGGCCACACGGCCTTGCCGGAGCCCGTGGCCGCCTTGAGGGTGCGCACGTTGGTCTCGTGGTCGCACCCCACGGCCACGGCGCCCCAGACGCCGTGTTCGCTGGCCCGCGAGAGGGCGCCGCGCAGGTCCTCGAACGCGGGATCGTGAAGGTGGCAGTGGCTGTCGATGAGCATCGCGGGGAGGGCTCCTGTCAGGCTCCGGCCACGACCATCTTGCCGATGAGGACGGTGGGGGCCGCGGTGCGGTCGCGGAAGACCAGGTCATTGCCGACGCCCTCGATGGCCCGGAACATCTCGAGCAGGTTCCCCGCCACCGTGATCTCCTCCACGGGATAGGCCAGCTCGCCATTGTCGATCCACATGCCCGCGGCGCCTCGGGAGTAGTCGCCCGTGACGCCGTTGACGCCGAATCCGATCAGCTCGGTGACGTAGAGCCCCTGCTTCACGCTGGCCACGAGCACGCGCGGATCCGTGGCGCCTGCGGCCAGGTAGAAGTTGGTCGTGCCCACGGTCACCCCGCTGCCGTCGCGGGCGGCGTGATGCGTGGAGGCCATGCCGAGCTTGCGGCCGGTGTAGGTGTCCAGGAGATACGAGGTCAGCACGCCCTTGTCCACGACTACCGTGCGACGGATCGACAGCCCCTCGCCGTCGAAGGGTCGCGAGCCGAGGGCGCCGGGAAGCGTGCCGTCGTCGACGAGAGTGACGGCGGGGGAGGCGATCTGCTGGCCGAGCTTGCCCACCAGGAAGGACGCGCCGCGATAGAGCGACGGGCCCGCGGCGGCGCCCGCGATGTGACGGATGAGGCTCGCCGCCATCTCGGGATCGAAGATCACCGGCACTTCGCAAGTCTTGACCCGCCGGGCCCCGAGGCGCCGGAGCGCGCGCCGGGCCGCGGTACGGCCGATCTCCTCGGGGGCGTCGAGACGCTCGCGCTTGCGCGTGGCGTGATACCAGCCGTCGCGCTGCATCTGGCCGTTCTGCGAGGCCACGGGAGAGACGGAGAGGCTGAACGACGAGGTCTCGTACTCGCCCGCGAAGCCGTGGCTCGTGCCATAGGCGTAGCGCGCCTGACGGTCGGAGAAGTCGCCGCCCTCGGAGTTGGTGATGCGAGGGTCGCTTTCGAGCGCCGCCGCCTCGCAGCGCCGGGCCAGCCCGATCTTGTCTTCCGGCGAGAGGTCATGCCCCGTGGGATCGTGAAGGTCGAGGCTCGGAATGGTGCGGGCGAGCTCTCCGGCCGCGGGCAGGCCGCCCAGCTCGTCGGGCGCGGTGACACGGGCCAGCGAGACGGCCTCCTCGACGAGGCGGTCGACCGACGCGCGGGAGAGATCCGAGGTCGAGGCCGCGGCCACCGATTGCCCGACGAAGACGCGCAGGGAGAGATGCTGCTCGCGCGCGTGCTTGACCGTGTCCACCTGCCCCAGCCTCACCTGCGCCGAGAAGGCCTGGTCCTCGAGGAGAAAGGCGTCCGCCGCGGTCGCCCCCCGCGCACCCGCCCGCTTCAGCACGTCCTGGACGAGGTCGAGCAAGGGCTAGACCTGGGTCCCGCCCACGGTGATCCCATCGATGCGCGTGGTCGGCATCCCCACGCCGACGGGCACGGACTGGCCGTCCTTGCCGCAGGTGCCCACCCCCTCGTCCAGCTTGAGGTCGTGGCCGACGCGGCTCACCCGCGTCAGCGCCTCGGGGCCATTGCCGATGAGCGTGGCGCCCTTGACCGCCTTCGTGACCTGGCCATCCTCGATCAGGTAGGCCTCGCTGGCCGAGAAGACGAACTTGCCATTGGTGATGTCGACCTGGCCGCCACCGAAGTTGACGGCGTAGAGACCGCGGGGAACGGAGCGAATGATGTCGGCGGGATCGTCCTGCCCGGCCAGCATGAAGGTGTTGGTCATGCGCGGCATGGGCGGATGCGCGTAGGACTCGCGCCGGCCGTTGCCGGTGGCCGGCATCCCCATGAGCCGGGAATTGAGCCGGTCCTGCATGTAGCCGCGAAGGATGCCGTTCTCGATCAGAACATTGCGACGGGTGGCATGGCCCTCGTCGTCGACGTTCAGCGAGCCACGACGGTTGGCGATGGTGCCGTCGTCCACCACGGTGACGAGATCGGAGGCGACCTTCTGGCCGAGCCGTCCCGAGAAGGCCGAGGTGCCTTTGCGGTTGAAGTCACCCTCGAGCCCGTGGCCCACGGCCTCGTGAAGGAGAATGCCCGGCCAGCCCGGCCCCAGCACCACCGTGAGCTCGCCCGCGGGCGCCGCGACGGCGTGGAGCTTGATGACGGCCTGGCGCACGGCCTCGGATGTGTAGTGACGCCAGCGCTCGTGCTCGAGAAAGAAGTCGAAGGGCACCCGCCCGCCGCCGCCATAGCCGCCCATCTCGCGCTTGCCGTTCTCTTCCACGATCACGGTGACGTTGAGCCGGGTCAGCGGCCGAACATCGCCCACAGTCCAGCCGGAAGGCGTGGCGATGAGCACCACCACGTCCTCGCTGCCGAGGCTCGCGATGACTTGCCGCACGCGCGGGTCTGCCGCGCGCGCCGCGGCATCCACCTGCCCGAGCAGCTTGACCTTGCGGTCGAGCGCCGCGGTGATGGGCGTTTCGGCGAGCGTGTAGAGATCGTGGGGCTTGCCGCCGCTCACGGCCACGGTGGCCGAGGACGAGGCGGAGTCCGCGATGGCGCGCGCCTGCCGGGCGGCTTCCGCGAGATTCGGGAGCGCCAGATCGTCGGTGTGGGCGTAGCCCGTGCGCTCTCCCGACTGGGCCCGGATGCCCGCGCCCTGGCTCACATGGCGCGAGGCTTTCTTGACCGCGCCCTCCTCGAGGACCAGCTCTTCGCTGACGCGATATTCGAGGAAGAGATCGGCGTGATCGACACGGCCGGCCAGCTCTGAACCGAGAAGACGATCGAGGGCTGATGCGGAAAGACCAAATCTGTCTTCGAAGAACCGTTCCGGCCGGGCCAGCATTTGATTCTCCATGGGGCGCGAAGGGTTTGATCCTAGCATCGGCCGCCGAGGGGCCTTCTAGTAATTCTTGCTCAGAAATCCCTGTGTTCGATATCCGAACACAGCCGTCGCCGGACACCAACTTCCGGGTACTTAGGTCCCCAGAGCGAAGACCGTCGTTGAGGGATTTGCTAGCTAGCGGTCCAAGCCCTGCTGGACTATCTCGTGGATCGTCCTGAGCCCGGCCATCACGGATGGCCCTGGGGACAGGATATCAGCCCCGTCCACCTCGTGGATTCGTCCCGTCTTCACGGCGCTGATGACCGACCAGCCAGGCCGCCCCCGTATGACGCCGATGTCCACAGGCTTGCCGCACCAGGAGGCCAGAATGATCTGAGGATCACGGCGGACCACCTCGTCCGGGTCGAGCACGCGCTCCTTCGCCGACCGCTTGTCTCTGAGGTCGGAAAAAATATCCCGGCCGCCCGCCAGCTCGATGATCTCCGACACCCAGCGGATCCCGGCAATGAGCGGGTCGTGCCACTCCTCGAAGTAGACGCGCGGCCTGTCCGGCCACACGCTCGAGAACTCCCGGAGCTGTCGTATCTCGTCGCGCATGTCCTGCACGAGGTCGCGGGCCGGCTTGTCGAGCCCGAGGAGCCCGCCCACGAGGAGAATGCTCCCGAGAATCTCCTCGATCGAGCGCGGATTGGAGCAGAAGACGGGCAGCCCGGCTCGGATCAGCTCCGCGCTGATATCGGCCTGGAGATCCGAGAAGGCGAGCACGAGGTCGGGCTCGAGCTCCCGGATCCTGTCGGCCCGGAACGTCGTGAAGCCGCCGATCCTGGGCTTCTCGCGCGCCTCGGGAGGGCGATGCGCGGTGCCGGGGACGGCGACGACGCGGTCCCCCGCCCCGAGGGCATAGCAGATCTCCACGTGCTCGGCGCTCAGACACACGATGCGCTGCGGAAACCCGGTATCCCCCTTGCCGTACATGGCGCTTTACGATACCAGAGGATTTCGCTCGCCCAACGCGCCAGAATGCCCCCCTTATCTACTCAGCCCTCGCCTCAGGGCTTCGCCCTTCAGCTCGAACTGCGGCCCTCTCCCCCGATGGGGGAGAGGGATCCAAGGATGAATCCCTCTCCCCTTTGGGGAGAGGGCAGGGTGAGGGGCCCGAGCCGCGCGAAATCATGTCGTCGCCGAGCGCAAAGCCATCGACCGATCGGCTTCCGCTTGCAGTGCCTCGCGCTTTGCGCTACCACGTAAGGCCTATGGCCAAGCGCACTTCTTCCCCGCGACGCACGCTCCTCATGGTGGGTACCCGCAAGGGCGCTTTCCTCTACCACGCCGATGCGAGTCGGAAACAGTGGCGGCTCGACGGGCCGCACTACCTCGGCTGCATCGTCCATCACCTTGTGCTGGACCCACGCGACGGCCGAACCATGCTCATGGCCACGCGAACAGGGCATCTCGGCCCTACCGTGCTCCGCTCCACCAATCGCGGACGGAGCTGGGTCGAGATCAAGGAGCCGCCTGCCTTTGCCAAGGCGCCCGAGGGAGAGACCGGGCGCGCCGTGGATCACGTCTTCTGGCTCACGCCCGGCCTTCCGTCTCAGCCGGGAGTCTGGTGGGCAGGCACCTCGCCTCAGGGCCTATTCCGCTCCGAGGACGGCGGCATCACGTGGAGCGAGATGGTCGGGTTCAATCACGATGTCGTTGCGCTTCTGGCCAGCCGGCTGGATGCCACACCGGACGGCCCCATCGTCCATTCCATCCTGGTGGACCCGCGGGACCCACGTCATCTCTATGTCGGGCTCTCCGGAGGCGGAACTTTCGAGAGCGTGGACGAGGGGATATCCTGGCGGCCGCTCAATCGCGGCGTGCTCGCCGATTTCTTGCCGGAGAAGTACCCGGAGTTCGGCCAGGATCCGCACCTCATGGCCATTCATCCTCTCAATCCCGACCGCCTCTACCAGCAGAACCACTGCGGCATCTATCGTCTCGATCGCCCGGGCGAGACCTGGACGCGCATCGGCGAGAGCATGCCGAAGGAGGTGGGTGACATCGGCTTCCCGATCGTGCTCCATCCTCGCGATCCCGACATGCTCTGGGTCATTCCCATGGATGGCACCACGGTGTGGCCGCGCACGAGCCCGGACGGCAAGCCCGCCGTGTACCGGAGCAAGAACGGCGGCATGAGCTGGGAGCGCCAGGCCGCGGGACTGCCGCCGCGCGATGCCTGGCTCACCGTCAAGCGCCAGGCCTTCGCCGCCGACGCCGGGAAGCCGCTGGGACTCTACTTCGGGACCACGGGAGGAGAGATCTGGATGAGCACGGATGAAGGACGGCGCTGGCGCGTGCTCGCCCGCCATCTGCCCGAGATCTACACCGTCCAGGCCGCCTCGCTCAGCTGATGCGCGTCTTCATCGCCTCGCCCCTTCACTCCTACACAGGCGGGCGCGGCGAGGTCGAGTGCGCGGGCGCCACCGTGGCCGAGGTACTCGCCGAGCTCGACCGCCGCTACCCGGGCCTCCGCTTCCGCGTGGTGGACGAGCAGGACCGCATCCGCCAGCACATGCGCATCTACGTGGGCACGGAGCCGGCGCCCGGTCTCGACCAGCCCATCCCGGCGGGGCAGGAGGTCCACATTCTCCAGGCGCTTAGCGGGGGAACGGCTCCCGCGATGTGTGGCCGCTGAGGAGCTAGCAAATCTCGGACCTGCCGATGGCTTGGCCTGCGTCGCGGCGCGACCCGCCGTAGTAGCCCTGACCCCGATCTCTCCCCGATGCGCTGCGGAAATCCGGTGTATCTCTTTCCATACATGAGCGCGTAACGATACTCGAGAAGTCCAACGGGAGCGCTCTAGGCTCGCAATATTTTTCCGCTTGACAGGCTTGGCCGCGTGACTCGGTCATGCGGCCGCAACCGTCATCAAAGGCCGGTCCAGCGGCCCGCCCGACGGCGCCGCTGCGAAAACTGACGAGGCCGGATCAAAAACCATTCCTCGTCTGAGGATCGCCCATTCCGGCCGCTTCCCGAGGGCTCGAAACCCAGGGGGTAGAGTTGTTTCAGCAGAAGGAGGGCTCGCCATGCAGATCCATTCGTCAACTGTGCTTGCCGGTCAGCATCGCGCCGCGGAGCTGGACCGGCTCGGCGACGCGATCGCCGAGCTGTCCGCCCACCTCGACGCGGCCACCGCGCGCCTGCTCGATCTGATCCGAGCATTCGACGCCCGCGGCGGCTGGAACACGGGCTTCCGCTCCTGCGCCGCCTGGCTCT
>DASYTI010000155.1 GCA_036002485.1 Candidatus Methylomirabilota bacterium
GGCTGAGTTAAGTTCGAGCTGAACGCCGGCCGGGGCCGCAGG
Organism: Candidatus Methylomirabilota bacterium; assembly: GCA_036002485.1. Lineage (NCBI taxonomy): Bacteria > Methylomirabilota (SeqCode) > Candidatus Methylomirabilota bacterium. The sequence continues at coordinate 43 of DASYTI010000155.1, forward strand.
CCCAGGTCGGTGTGAGGCGAGGGCTGAGTTAAGTTCGAGCTGAACGCCGGCCGGGGCCGCAGGCCCAGGTCGGTGTGAGGCGAGGGCTGAGCTAGGAGAAGTTACGTGTGGTCTACGGCCCCGGCGTCAGAGGCCCGTGCGAGATGACGAGGATCCGCACGTCGGTGAGCGCGCGCTCCGGGCCGTGCACGACGCCGCCGGGGACGCAGAAGTAGTCGCCCGGAGCGTAGACGATGGGCCCGACCTGGAACTGGCCCTCCAGCACGACGACCTCGACCGTCCCCTCGTGCAGGCTCTTCAGCACTTCCCAGCCCTGGGTGTAGCGGACCGCGATGGTCCGACCCTTGGTGTCCGGATCCTTGTTGAGCAGGAGACTCCAGGCCCCTGGGCGGTCGGGGAAGACCTGCCGCCACTCGCCGTCCTTGGTGCTCTTCTTCGCGATCGCGCCTCTCATGGCTCCTATCCTTGCGGCACCTCTCTGGGCAGATGGCCCCAGACTATCCAGTGCCGGTCGCTGGCCATCTCGCACACCAGACCGCCCAGGCCCCGCGCGCGGATATGGCCGCGAACCTCGCGCAGGGTGAAGGCCGCGCAGAGCGAATTGAAGAAGTCCCGCTTGAGGATGTCCGGCTCGTGGCCCGAGTATTTCTGGACGAGCCCCCACGCCCGCTCCGGCGACTCCGGCCGCAAGAGATCCATGACGAGCACGATGCCACGCGGCCGGCCCAGACGCACGACCTCATTCCAGAACAGGTATGGATCAGGAAGGTGATGAACGAGGCTGTTCGATACCACCGCATCGAAGCTTTGCAGACCGAGCGGGAGCAGGGGCAGCCGCAGACAGAGAGGCCGGACCCGATCGCCCACCTGCGCCTCCTCGACCGCCTGCTGGGCCAGCGCGATCATCGGCTCGGATCCATCCACGGCCGTGATGCGGAGGGCGGGGAGGGCGCGGGCGAAGCGCACCGGGATGTCCCCGGGCCCGCAGCCCAGATCCACCATGGCGCCCGACGTGACCTTCGGGAAGGCGCTCCGGAATCGGTCGACAAAGCCCTGGTTGACCTGGGCAAGGTCCGCGCGCGCATAGGCGAGGGCCTGCTCCTTGTCCACCATGAGCTCGGGCTCGGGAATGCGGTCCATGGCTATCGCTCGCTCGCCCGGTGGAGGCACGCGACGGGAAAGGTCAGGACCAATCGGTCGGCGGGATAGGCGCGAGTGTCATCGAAGCAACCCTCGGCGATCTTGAGCGGATCCTCGGTGCCCGCGAGATCGCCGTCCACGTGCGAGATGCAGGCGAAGGTACAGACCTCGAGATGGACGTGCGGAATGTTGAAGGCGCCGCCGCTCGTTCCCACCATGCCGATCTGCTCTCCACGGCTCACCCTCTGTCCCGGCCGCACGGTGACGCCCTGCAAGTGGCAGTACGCTGTCCAGCGCTTGAAGCGGCGATGCTCGAGGAGAACGCCGAGTCCACAACCCATGGGCCATTCAATGATACGGCTCACGGTGCCGTCGGCCGCTGCAAGAACGGCCGCGCCCACTTGACCGCCGAAGTCGACCCCGGCATGCGGCAGCCGCCTCGGACGACTGTCGGCGCCGTGGAGGGAGCGATAGGGGGAAAGGATGACCGGCGCGCCCAGATTCTGGGCAACGGCGGCAAAGGAGACGCTGAGCAAGCCCAGGAAAAGTCCCGTGGCCAGCACCCGCGCGCCCATCCTACTGAGGTTTGATCCCCATCAGCTTCACGCTGCCGCCGACAGACTGGATCAGGTCGATCAGGGTCGCGTCCGAGTGCTGGGTCAGGAGGACGCAGCCGGCGCCCAGGATGATACCCGTCCCGCTCGTCTGGGCGATGGCCTCCTGGGCCTCGGCCTCGGCGTCCGGACCCGTGCCGTCCTTGAGCGTGCTCCACTGGTTGAGGCCGCCCTGCACCGCTCCGGGCACCATGTCCTTGCCCTCGGAGAGCGAAGGGCCGGCGCGGCGATCGTCCCAGTTCCACACGTCGGCCGGGAGGGTGGCGAGACGGTTGAACATCAGCCGCTCCCCGTGACAGTGGAGCACGGTCAGCCGCGAGCCCTCGCGCACCGCTTCGAGGATGCGGCGGTCATGAGGCTCGCCGAAGCGCGCGTACTCTTCCTCGGTGTGGAAGGCATGGCTGGCCGCCTGCACCGAATAGAAGATGCCCTCGGCGCCCTCACGGAAGCAGGCTTCCATGAAGGCGAGGATGGTCTCGGTGATGGCCGTGAGGGCATCCTCGACGAGCCGGGTGTTTTCCTTGAGGTCGTAGTTGAGTCGGTCGCCCGAGAGCTTGCGGGCCAGCGACAGCGGGCTGAACACCGTCGGCACCACCGAGCAGTCGGCGCGCCGATCCACCACGCAGCGAAGGACGGACTCGACATGCGAGGCCCAGCCGGTGGATTCCATGGGCACCGGCCGGATTTTCTTCCAGTCATCATGTGTCTTGACCCCGTGGCTCGCGCAGGGACGATGGCCGTCGGGCGCCAGCTCCTCGCTCTCCACACAGCCCCAGTCCTCCACGGCATAGCCGCCGGCCGGAGTCACCTTGAGGAAGTCAGAGCCGTAACGCTCGTGGAAGCGCAGGGTGGACTGCGCGAGGGCCGCGGGCGAGCGGTCCACGGCGGGGAAGTGACGCCAGAACGCGTAGGGCGTCCGGTCGGTCGGCTCGCGCTTGATGGCGGCGAGCACGCGCTCTCGTTTAGTCATGGCCTCTTTCCTCTCAGCCCTCGCCTCATCGTGGATCCACTCAGCTCTCGTCTCGCGGCCTCGGCGCTCAACTCGAACGGCCACGCCTGCGGGATCTACTCGGGCCTCGCCTCGCGGCTTCGCCGCTCATCTCGAAGAGCGGGCCACGCTTCGGGTCGAACGTCAATCTCCGATCTCGATGAGGCCCTTGCTCACGGCAGGACGGCCGTCCTCCGTCAGGGCCTGGAAGGCGATCACGCGGCTCGCTCTCCCTGTCGTCTCGCCCAGACTCTGCACCGTGATCGCCGAGGGCAGGCGCACCATGCCGGTGAAGCGGCACGCGATGCGGCGCACCCGACGGGCGACCTCGGCCGGCTCGCGCCGAAGCACCTGCGTGACGGCGAGGGCGAGGGTGGCGGTTCCGTGCAGGATGATATCAGGCAACCCGGCGCCCATGGCGACGGCGCGATCCGTGTGGATGGGATTCCAGATGCGCGCGCATTCCGTGTACACGTGGGCGAGACCGGCGTTTATGGAGACCTTGGTAGACCACCCCTCCATTATCTCAGCCCTCGCCTCGCCGCTCTCCTCATCTGCCGCTCCTCGGGAGCGTCTCGGCTCGAACTTCGGCCCTCTCCCCTGAGGGGAGAGGGATGCTTTTGCATCCCTGTCTCGCACGGTGACGGTCTCGTCTGGCTTCCCTCCCGCTCTTGGGAGAGGGCCGGGGTGAGGATCGACAGATATCCCGCGATAGATGCTGCCGTACTCGGTGGTGGTGACCGGCTCGCCGCGCTGGTCGATCGTCTCGAAGCGCGTGACCTGGTAGGCGCCGGGGCTTCGCGGCTCGATCAGGGTCACCGTCGCGGTCGTCTCCAGCCGATCTCCCACCTTCACGGGGCGGTGGATGACGAGGTCGTGGGTGGCGTGCACGCTTCGCGCCGCCATCTCTTCCGAGGTCAGCGTGGCCCGCATCTCCACGGCCAGCGGCCACTCGTAGCACACGGAGAAGAGCGGATGCGCCACCAGTCCCTCGGGCCGCGTGGTGTCGAAATACTCCGGGGCCGTCTCCTCGAGCGCGGCGGCATAGGCCATGAGCCAGCGCGCGTCGATGTCATGAGCGTACGGTCCCGCCTTGCTGCCCACCATGCTCGCCGAGAGGGTCAATTCAGCCCTCGCCTCATCATGCTCCTCGCCTGCGGGATCTACTCAGCGCTCGCCTCGCGGCTTCGCCGCTCAGCTCGAAGAGCGGGCCATGCTTCGGCTCGAAAATCAATTCAGCCCTCGAAAATCATCTCGGGAAGTTCATGCAGTCCACGAAGATATCCTGGAAATCGGGATGCGCGGCCAGGGAGACGTGCTCGATGCTTCGCGCGATGCGCTCGGCGCGATGCCGCTCGGGCTCGGAGAGGAGGGCCATCTGGGCTCCCAGGGCCGCCGCATTGCCGACATAGCGGATCTTCGTTTCGGGCAGGGCGGGGATGAGGCCGATGCGGAGCGCGCTCCTGATCGAGAGATAGTTGCCGAAGCCGCCCGCCAGCATCAGCTCGGCCACCTTGTCATCGGGCACGCCGGCCACGTGCTGGAGCATGGCCGCGCCCGAGGCAATGGCCCCCTTGCAGAGCTGAACCTGCCGGATGTCGTCCTGGGTGAGCAGGATGTCCTGCGTAGCCCCCGCCTCGCCGGGGCGAGCCAGGATGATCATCCGCTCCTCTCCGCGTGTCGTCACCCGCGCGCGCAGAGGCGGGGGCAGACTCTCGAGGTGATCGAGATCGATGAGCCCCGTCCAGTCGATGACGCCGGCGTCCAGGAGGACGGCGATGGCGTCGATGAGTCCCGAGCCGCATATGCCCTGGGCGGCCGCTTCACCGATGGTGTGAAGGAGGAGATCGCCGCCCGCCAGAGCCACCCGGTCGATGGCGCCCATGGCCGCGCGCATGCCGTGGCGGATCTGCGCGCCCTCGAGGGCCGGCCCCGCGGGCGCCGAGCAGGCCCAGAGATGGTCGCGGGAGCCCAGGAGCACTTCGCCATTGGTGCCGATGTCGACGGCGATGCGGATCTCCGGCGTCTCGTCGATGCGCGTGGCGAGGGCGACGGCCACCGCGTCGGCCCCCACGAAGCCCGCCACGATGGGCAGGAAGCAGACGCGGGCCTCGGGGTTGACCTTGAGGAAGAGCTCGCGCGCGGAGAGGACGAGGGGGTGCCGCATCACCGGGGCATAGGGAGCAAGCCCGAGATGGGACGGATCGATGCCGAGGAGCATGTGGTGCATGCACGTGTTGCCGACGATGGTGACCTTGTAGATCCACTTGGCGGGCACCCCCGAGTCCCGCACGAGCGCTTCGACGTGCTGATTGAGCAGCCCGATGATGCGCGTCTGGAGCTTGCGCAGATTGCCCGCGTCGAACTGGGCGAAGGCGATGCGCGACATGAGATCGCCGCCGAACACGGCCTGCGGGTTGAGGCTCGAGACGGAGGCCATCTGCTCGCCCGACTCCAGCTCGAGCAAGGTGGAGACCACGCTCGTGGTGCCGATGTCGATGGCCAGACCGAACTTGTGCAGGTGGGTGTCGCCGGCCTCGATCGAGAGAATGCGGGAGCCGAAGGTCGCCACGGTGACCTCGCCGCCGTGCTCCCGCAGCGCCTGGGGCAGGGTCTTGAGCACCTCGGGGGCGCAGTCCTCCGGCGTCCGGCCCGTGGCGTCCAGGACCGCCTCGAGGTCGGATGTCTGATGATGCTCCTCGCTCGGGACGGTGACGCGGACCACGGCCTTGACGATGCCCGCCTCGATGCGCACGGGCATGGGCGCGCCTTCGGGCCGCTCGCCCCCCAGGATCTGGAAAGTTTGGTCGTCCACGGGCGGTGAGACCTGCACGGTGAGGGCATCGGCGACGCGGCACTGGCAGGAGAGACGATAGCCCTCGCGGACGAGGGCGTCGCCGAGCTGCACTTCGTCCATGATGGCGGGAGGCGGGATGGCGCCGGCCACGAGCTTGACTCGGCAGGATGTGCAGCGGCCGCGCCCGCCGCAGGTGGCCTCGATGTCCACGCCTGCGGCATGAGCCGCCTTGAGAATGCTCGTTCCTGCCTCGACGTCGAGCGTCCGCCCCGCCGGCAGGAGGGTGAGCGCCACCGTCGCCATGCGTTCGAAGATACCACTTCCCGCTTGACTTCCCGGAGGGCTTTGCCGATAGTGACCGCACCCGATGAACCCCAGGCCGCGCCCGGCCGGCAGCTGATCAGGGAGACCCGGTGCTCACGTACACCCTCCAGCGGCTCCTCTGGCTGATTCCCACCTTGCTGGCCATGGCCCTGGTGACGTTTCTCGTGATGCACGCCACCCCCGGCAGCCCCCTCGATCCCGTCGCGGAAGGCGCCAACCCGCTCTCCCCGGAGGCGCAGAAGAATCTCGCCGAGGCCTATGGCCTCGACAAGCCGCTCTGGGAGCAGTTCGGCATCTTCATCGCCAAGACGCTCCAGGGTGACTTCGGCCAGTCTTTCATCTACAAGACCCGGACGGTGAGCGAGATCCTCGTCGAGACGTTTCCCATCTCGCTGTTTCTCGGGGCTATGGCCCTGGCCATCGCGATTTCGGGGGGGGTCACCCTCGGCATCCTCGCCGCCGTCTACCAGAATCGCTCGTGGGACTATGTCTGCGTGAGCCTTGCCACCCTCGGGGTGAGCCTCCCCAACTTCGTCCTCGCCGTCTTTCTCATCGTGCTCTTCTCGTTCGTGATCCCGCTCTTTCCCACGGGCGGGTGGGGATCACCGCGGGAGTGGGTCCTGCCCGCCGTCACCCTCGCCCTTGGTCCCCTCGGCATCATCGCGCGCTTCACGCGCTCGAGCATGGTCGAGGTCATCCGCTCCGACTACATCCGCACCGCGCGGGCCAAGGGCCTGTCCGAGCAGCCCATCGTGCTCAAGCACGTGCTCAAGAACGCCTTGATCCCCGTGGTGACCTTGTTGGGGCCCATGTTCGCGGCGGTGGGGACGGGATCCTTCTTCGTGGAATCCATCTTCCGCGTTCCCGGCATGGGCCGCTTCTTCGTGCAATCCATGAGCGGCCGCGACTACCCGATGATCATGGCCGTCGTGCTCATCTATGGCGCTTTTCTCGCCCTCATGAACCTCCTCGTGGATCTCGCCTATGGCTTTATCGACCCCCGCATCCGGTACTAGTCTGGCGGCCGCCGCGGGCCTGGCCGCGGCGCCGTCGACGCAGACGTCGAATCTCTGGCGGGATGCCTGGCGCCGGCTCCTGCGCAACAAGCTCGCGGTGGTGGGTGGGGTGACGGTGATCCTGTTGTGCCTGGTGGCGATCTTCGCGGACTTCATCGCGCCCTACTCGTATACCAAGGCCAATTTCGGCAAGATCTACGAGTTTCCCTCGCGAGAGTTTCCCCTCGGTACCGATCAGCTGGGGCGTGACGTGCTCTCGCGCATGATCTACGGCGCGCGGGTGTCCATGCTCGTGGGCCTGGGCGCGCAGGTCATCGTCGTCATGATCGGGGTGCCCATCGGGCTGGTGGCCGGCTATCTCGGAGGCCGCGTGGACCTCCTCCTCACGCGCTTCATCGACGTGATGTACGCGTTTCCGCGGCTGCTCTTCGTCATCCTCATCATGTCCATGCTCGGGGCGGGGCTCATGAATATCTTCATCGCCATCGGGCTCACCGGGTGGGTGGGCATCGCGCGCCAGACCCGCGCGCAGGTGCTCTCCATCAAGGAAAAGGAGTTCGTGGAGGGCGCCCGCGCCCTCGGCGCGGGCTTTTTCCGGACCATCGGCAAGCACGTGCTGCCCAGCGCCCTCACGCCCATCGTGGTGTCGGTCACCTTCGGCATTCCCGAAGCCATCTTCACGGAGGCCGCGCTATCCTTCATCGGGGTGGGGATCAACCCGCCCACCCCGTCCTGGGGACAGATGGTGGGAGAGAATCAGCAGTACCTGCGGTCGTACTGGCATCTCTGCGTCTTTCCGTCCATCGCCATCGCCATCACCATGCTGTCCTTCACCTTCTTCGGTGACGGCGTCCGTGACGCCCTCGATCCGAAGATGAAGTAGGCCTTTGTCTAAAGGAGACACTCCATGCGCATATCCGACGAGCAGCTGGCCCTCTTCGAGCAGCGCCTGCAGGCATTGGGCCTCGGCCGGCGCGACTTCCTCAAGGTGGTGGGCGCCATGGCCGCCTTCGGCGGGCTGGGGTTCGCCACCCGGGCCGAGGCGGCCAAGCCGTTCAAGCTTGCCCCCGGCGAGAAGCTGGCCAAAGAGCAGCTCCTGCGCCTGGGCGGTGGGGGATTCTGGCAGAACGACCCGTCCAGCCATGACTACAACAAGGACCTCTACTGCGCGGGGGTGGCGATTCAGTACGCCGGCCTCATGAATTTCAACGCGGATTTCGTGGCCGAGCCATACCTGGCCACCAAGGTCCAGAGCAACAAGGACGGCTCCGTCTGGACCTTCACCATCCGCAAGGACAGCCGCTGGTCCGACAACTCGCCGATGAGCGCCCGTGACTTCGAGTGGTCGTGGAAGCGCCAGCTCGATCCCGAGACCAAGGCCCCCTATGCCGCCTTCCTCTACGACATCAAGAACGCCGAGGCCTTCAACAAGAAGCAGGTGACGAACCGCGACGAGGTCGGGGTCAAGGCCAAGGACGACTGGACTCTCGAGGTCACCCTCGAGGGTCCCCGCGGCTATTTCCCCGTGCTGGCCGCCTATCTGGCCGCGCTCCCCGCGCACCGCGGCGCCGTCGAGAAGCACGGCGACAAGTGGACGGAGGCCGGCAACATCGTCACCAATGGGCCCTTTGTGCTGGAGCAGTGGGAGCACAACAAGCAGATGGTGCTGAGGAAGAATCCGTACTTCTTCGGCGCCAAGGACGTGCACCTGGACAAGGTTGTCATCCCCATCATCCCCGTCCAGGCCGGCGCGCTTCCCTACGAGAACAATGAGCTGGACCTGACCTGGCTCCAGCCGGGAGACCTCAAGAAGCTCCAGAGCGACCCGCGCATGCAGCGGGATGTCTTCCAGTACCCGTATCCGGGCACCTGGTACCTGCTTCCCCAGGTGACCAAGCCCCCCTTCGACAACCTCAAGGTCCGCCGGGCGGTGGCCCACGCCATCGACCGCGAGAACGTGGTCAAGGTCAGCCAGGGCCTCGCCGTCCCTGCCTGGTCCATGATCCCCCCGGGCTTCCCCGGCGCCGTGGACGATCCGAAGATCAAGGCCATCCAGCGCTTCGACAAGAAGGCGGCCCTCGAGCAGCTCAGGGGCACGCCGTTCGAGGGAGGCAAGAACTGGCCCAAGATCACGCTGTCGATGCGCGAGGAAGGTCTGGGCTCCAAGCCGCTGGCCGAGGCGGTGCAGGCGGTGCTGCTGGACAGCCTCAACATGAAGACCGAGCTCGAGGTGCTGGAACAGCGGGTATTCCGCGAGCGCCTCTGGAAGCAGGATCTGCAATTCGTGTGGATCCGCTGGTTCATGGACTATCCGGATCCGCACAACGAGTACTTCGACACCTTCTACGGCAAGAAGACCACGGGCAAGCGGCAGGCCTGGGTCAACGAGGCCTTCGACAAGGAGCTGGAGGCCGGGCGCGACACGCGCGACACCAAGAAGCGGCTCGAGCACTACAAGAAGGCCGAGGAGATCATGCAGATGGACGTGGGCTACGTGCCGGTGGCGTGGGTCGTGCGCTTTGCCGCCACCAAGCCCTGGGTCAAGGGCATCGAGAAGAACAAGCAAGGACAGAACGTGATCGACGGCAATATCTACGTGGACATGATGCGGCACATCTACATCATCGAGAAGGGCTAGCCGGTCGAGGCGGGCACGGATGAGGAGAAGACCATGACGCGTGTCCTGGACCGGAGGTCCTTCATGGCCGCGACCGGCGGCGCGGCCGCCGGGCTGGCGGGGATCCTGGCATCGCACCGTGCCCCCGCCCACGCGCAGGGCACGACGCTGCATATCCTCCGGTGGAACGACTTCGTTCCGGCGGGCGATGAAGTTCTGGCCCGCCAGATGACCGAGGCCTCGCGTGTCTTCGGCGCCAAGGTCACCCTCGAGCGCATCAACGCCAATGATATCCAGGCGCGCGTGACCGCCGCCGTGTCCTCGGGCGCAGGCCCCGACATCATCCACATGCTCCACAACTGGGCCCATCTCTACGAGAAGAGCCTGGTCGACGTCAGCGATGTCGCGCAGGCGGTAGGCCAGGCGCAGGGCGGGTACTACGCGGCGGCCGAGGCCCTCTGCCGGGTCGCGGGAACGTGGCGGGCCGTCCCCCACGCGATCACGCCGAATCTCGTCGTCTATCGCAAGTCGCTTCACGACGGCGTCGGTGTCTCGGCATTTCCAAAGACGTGGCAGGAATGGCGCGAGGTCGGCAAGAAGCTCAAGGTCAAGGGCTTTCCGGTCGGTCAGACGGTGGCGCATACCTTCGGGGACTCGCCGGCCTTCTGGTACCCCTATCTCTGGTCGTGGGGTGGCAAGGAGGTCGAAGCGGACGGCAAGACGGTCGCCCTGGATTCGAAGGCCACCCTCGAGTCGGTGAAGTTCGCCGTCGCCTTCTGGAAGGACGCCTGCGACGAAGACGGACTCGCCTGGGATGACACGAGCAACAACCGCGCATTTCTCTCGGGGACCATCTCGGCGACCCAGAACGCGGCCTCCATCTACCTCGTGGCGCTCGGCGATCCGGCGAAGTTCAAGACTGACAAGGGCGGGCCGCTTCACGCCGACATGGGCCACGCGCCGCTGCCCGGCGGTCCGGCCGGCCAGTTCTCCTATCACGGCCCGTTTCATCACGCGGTGATGGGATACGGAAAGAATCTCAAGCTCGCGAAGGACTTCCTGAAATGGCTCCACTCCCGAGAGATCTACGAGCCCTGGTTCGTCGCCGAGAAGGGCTATGCGATCGCCACCACGCGGGTCTGGGAGGGGCATACCATGTGGAACCAGGACCCCGTGATGCTCGCGTTCCGCGAGGCCGCGCGCTCCTACCGGCTCTTCGGCTATGCCGGTCCACCGTCGGCGAAGGCCACGGAGGCCTTTTCCAAGTACCTGATCGTCGACATGTATGCCAAGGCCATACAGGGTCTGCCGCCCGAGGAAGCGGTGAAGTGGGCGACAGGAGAGCTGACCAAGGTCTACGGCTAGGGCGAGGAAGGAGGCGGCCGCCATGCGGATGAAGGACAAGGTGGCCATCGTGACGGGGGCGGGCTCGGGAATCGGGCGCGCCACCGCGCTTCGCTTTGCCTCCGAAGGCGCACGGGTCGTGTGCGCGGATCGGGAGCGAGAGGCGGCGCAGGCCACGGCCAAGATGATCGCGGAGGCCGGCGGCGAGGCGGTCGAGCTCGCCGTGGACGTGACCGAGGAGCGCGGCTGCGCTCTGATGGTCCAGACGACGCTCGATCGCTTCGGACGGCTGACCACGCTCGTGAACTCCGCGGGCGTGAGCGGGAAGCGGCGCGACGCCACCCCGCCCCTCGAGGAATGGACACGCGTGCTCGACGTGAATCTCAGCGGGACCTACCTCGCCTCGCGAGCGGCCCTCGAGGCGCTGGCGGCCAGCGGTCATGGATCGATCACGAATCTCGCCTCCATCTATGGTCTGGTGGGCGGCTCTCTCTCGCCCGCCTACGCGGCCTCGAAGGGCGGAGTGGTCAACCTGACGCGGACGATGGCGCTGACGTGGGCGCCCAAGATCCGCGTGAATTGCGTGTGCCCGGGCGTCATCGAGACGCCCATGACCAAGCCCTTCATGACCGATCCCGCCTGGGAGCAGCCGATGCGGGCGCGCCATCCCCTGGGCCGCTTCGGCCAGCCCGAAGACATCGCGGCAGCGATTCTCTATCTGGCGAGCGACGAGGCTGGTTTCGTCACCGGGGTCGCCTTGCCCGTGGACGGGGGCTACACCGCCGCCTAGGCCGCTCTTCTCGCGCCGATCCAAAGCGGAACTGGGTCAGCGCGCGAGGAGGAGACAGGCCGCTCCGGCCGAGGCGAGGAGCGCGGAGACGAGGCGACGCCGCAGGTCGGGCTCGCCGAAGAGCGCGCGCCCGAGCACCACCGACAGGACCGCGGAGAGGCGGCGGATGGCGTTGACGTAGGACGCGGGCGCCATGGTCAGGGCGGTGGTCTGCATCCCGGTCCCCGTTACCCCCAGGAGACCATAGGCGAGGAGAGTGATCAGGTTGCCCGGCGTGGCACTCCGCGCGAGATCCCGCGGGACGATGGCCATGGCGAGCAACGTGCTCAAGATCCCCGAGGCGCCGTGCGAGCACAGGAGATAGCTGGGCGGTCCGATGCCCATGGCCGCCCAGCGGTCCACGGCGCCGAGCATGCCGAGGAGGACGGCCGCCCCGAGGGCGTCGAGCGCGTCCCGGCGCGCGAGAAGAGTGTGGAGCCGTTCCGGCCAGCTCGAGCCGCCGGAGAGGCTCACCGTCCCCACCAGCGTGAGCCCGAGCCCGAGCCACCCGAGCGCGCTCGGCAGCGTGCCGCTGAGCAGGGCATCCGGCAGCAGGGTGAACACGGGACTCAGGGCGAGCATGGGCCCCACGATCGAGATGTCGCCGCGCGCGCTGGCGCGGGCCAGCAGGGCGTTCATGCTGATGGCCAGGGCTGCCGACGCGATGATGGCGGGCCAGACCCAGAGCGGGGCCGCGAAGCGAGCGCCGGTGAAGAGGAAGAAGGCCAGCCAGGCGAGGGCCGCGAGCAACTGACCCCAGGCCACGATGACGAGCGCCGGGATCACCCGTCCGCGTCCCTTGATGACGGCGAACTGGGCGGCCTGGGTCAGGGCCGCGCCCAGCGAGAGCGGGAACCAGGTCACGAGAGCGGGGGAGCGGGCGCTGAGGAACGTTCGATCGGATTTCTCGGGGACACGTGGGCTGGCAGACACCCTACCGGACGGGCAGGGTGGGGTCAACCACCCGTGGCGGTGGCGAGGACATGTCCGCGTGGGGCGAGCGGGGACGGCGCACTCGAAGTAATATGGACGGCCGGAGGTGAGACCGATGGGTCTACTCGATGGCAAGGTGGCGGTGGTGACGGGGGGCGGAACGGGGATAGGTCGCGCGGTGTCGCTGGGCCTGGCCGCGGCGGGTGCGCGCGTGGTGGTCAACGACTACGGCGTGAGCGTCGACGGCAGCGAGCCCTCGAGCGAGCCCGCGAACCAGGTGGTGAGCGAGATCACGTCGAAGGGCGGAAAGGCTCTGGCCAGCCCCGAGAGCGTGGCGACCATGGCGGGAGGCCGCGGGGTGGTCGAGCTGGCCCTGCGCGAGCTGGGCGGCCTCGACATCGTCGTGTGCTGCGCGGGGATCCTGCGCGAGCGCATGATCTTCAACATGACGGAGGAAGAGTGGGACGCCGTGGTGGCCGTCCACCTCAAGGGCCACTTCACGGTGATGCGGCCGGCCACCGCGCACATGCGCGAGAAAAAGGCGGGCAGCATCGTGACCTTTACCTCGACCGCCGGTCTCGAGGGCAGCCCCGGACAGCCGAACTACTCGGCGGCCAAGGAAGGCATCGTGGGCCTCACACGGTCCACCGCGCTCGCCATGGCCAAATACGGGGTGCGCTGCAACGCGATCTCGCCCACGGCGGACACGCGAATGACCCAGCGGCTCCCGAGCGAGCGACGGGGGATGGCCACCGCCACTCCGCCGGAAGCCATCGCGCCCGTGGTGACCTTCCTGGCCAGCGACCGCGCCGCGCACATCACGGGCCAGGTGATCGGCGTGCGCGGCACCGAGGTGACGGTGTTCTCGCACCCCGCCCCC
>DASYTI010000156.1 GCA_036002485.1 Candidatus Methylomirabilota bacterium
CGTCGCGCCACTCAACGACATCTCCATGCAGTACACCTCGGGCACCACCTCCAAGCCCAAGGGCGTGCTCCTCACCCACGCCAACTACGTCTACGGCGGCGAGGTCATGTCCAAGGCCATGCGCGTGTGCCCCGGTGACCGCCACCTCATCGTGCTGCCCCTCTTCCACGCGGGAGCCCAACTGCACGCGTTCATACCGATGCTGCTCTGCGGGGGCAGCGTGGCCCTCATGGAGCGCTTCAGCGCCACCCGCTTCGTCGAGCAGGCCATTCGCCACGAGGCCACCCTCGCCGCGCTCTTCGCCGCGCCCATCCGGATGCTCCTCGCCCAGCCGGCCTCCACCTCCGACAGCAAGACGCGGCTCCGCGCGATCTCCTACGCTCAGAACATCACCACCCAGCAGTTCGAGGAGTGGCACGCGCGCTTCCGCGCCCCCCTCATGCAGATCTGGGGCATGACGGAGACCATGAGCCTGCCCCTCATGCAGCCGCTGGATCTTCCGCGCAAGCCGCTGGCCATGGGCATGCCCGTGCTCGGCTACGAGTGCAAGGTGGTGGACGAGAGTGGCAAGGAGGTGGCGCCGGGCACGGTGGGCGAGCTCGTGGTCAGCGGCATCCCCGGCGTGAGCCTCATGAAGGGCTATTTCAAGAACCCCGAGGCGACGGCTCAGGCATTAAGAGATGGATGGCTGCACAGCGGTGATCAGGCGGTCATGGACGAGGACGGCTGCTTCTTCTTCGTGGACCGGAAGAAGGATATGATCAAGCGCGCCGGCGAGAACGTGTCCGCCTCGGAGGTGGAGGAGACCTTGAAGCAGCACCCCGCCGTGTTCGATGCCGCCGTGGTCGGCATCCCCGATCCCGTGCGCGACCAGGCCATCAAGGCCTATGTCATCCTGCACGACGGGGCGAGCGCCACGAGCGAAGAGCTGATCACGTGGTGCGGGCAGCGGCTGTCCGGCTTCAAGGTGCCGGAGATCGTGGAATTCCGCGACGTCTTCCCTCGTACCTCGGTCGGCAAGATTCAAAAGCATCTCTTCTAGGAAAGGACAGGCGATGGCCGCGAAGCTTCCGCTCCTCTACACCCACGTGATGGGCAGCCACGGCTTCCCCGGGTGGTTCTGGACCGCGCTCGACAAGATCAAGGCCGAGGAGTACGGGCAGACGGACGCGAGAGAAGCCTTCGACGACGCCACCCAGCTGGCCATCCGCGACCAGGAGCGCGCGGGCATCGACGTGATCTGCGACGGCGAGATGCGCCGTTTCTTCTTCGTCCAGACCTTCTACGGGAAGATGGAGGGGCTGGAGACGCTGGAGCCGCTGCGGAAGACGGGTCTCTACGCGTACGACAGCGTGCCGCGCTACCGGCCGACCAGGAAGATCACGGTGCCCAAGGGCCTCGGCACCGTGGACGAGTTCAAGTACCTCACGACCCAGACCGACAGGCCCGTCAAGGCCACCTGCCCGGGGCCGGTGACGCTTTCCATCCACGTCCAGACGCGCCCCGGTGATGCGTACAACAACGACCGCCTCGCCCTCTGCTGGGACCTGGTGCCCGCCGTCAACGCCGAGCTCAAGGCGCTGGCCGCCGCGGGCGCCGACTGGATCCAGGTGGACGAGCCCTCGGCGGCCATCGTGCCGGGACAGGCGCCCGAGTACGTGAAGATGTTCAACGCCTGCGTGGAGGGGGTGAAGGCAAAGATCGGCTACCACGTCTGCTTCGGCAACCTGCTCTCGCGCCCGCGTGGCAAGCGGAGCTACCGGTGGATGTTCCCCGCCCTCCTCGAGACCAAATGCCAGCAGTTCGTCTTCGAATACGCCAACCGCGAGATGGCCGAGATCGAGATGTGGAAGGAGATCGGCGTGGACCGCGACATAGCCTGCGGGGTGATTGACGTGAAGTCATTTTACATGGAGACTCCCGAGGACGTGGCGGAGCGGGTCCGCCTCTGCCTCGAGCACATCCCGGCCGAGCGGCTGTCCCTGGTGCCCGACTGCGGCTTCTTCCCCGTGCCGCGCTGGGTGGCCTTCGAGAAGCTCAAGCGGCTGGCCGCGGGAGCCGAGCTGGCGCGCAAGCAGCTGAAGGGCTGATCGATCTTGCCACCGTGATCGTGACCGCGTATCGTCATTGTAGAAAACCACCATATGTAGAAACCACCATATCGAGGGGGATGATGAATGCGCGTCCAGATTCAGAAGTGGGGGAATAGCCTGGCGCTTCGCATTCCGAAGCCCTTCGCCGAGGAGGCGGCGGTGCGCGAGGGTACGGTCGTCGACCTGTCCCTGACCGAGGGGAAGCTCATCGCCGTACCTGCCGCGAAAGGCCGAGTCACGCTCAGGCGACTCCTCAGGAAAGTCACCAAGGACAACCTCCACAAGGAGGTTGATTTCGGGAGCGCGGCGGGGCGTGAGGCCTGGTAGCAGTGCCGGGACGCCGCAGTCCCGACCGTGGAGATGTCGTCTGGATAACGCTCAATCCGCAAGCTGGTCACGAGCAGCGGGGAGACGCCCGGCTCTGGTCGTCTCCCCGCTGAGCTATAACGGCAAGGTCGGCCTCGCTGTGCTCTGCCCCATCACCACCCAGGTCAAGGGTTACCCCTTCGAGGTGCTGATCCCGCCCGGCCTCAAGGTTTCGGGCGCGGTGCTGGCGGATCAAGTGAAGAATCTCGACTGGCGGGCTCGAAGGGCGGAGTTCCTCTGCCGGTTGCCGCGACGCACGATGGTCGAAGTTCTTGAGAAGCTCGGCACCCTGATCTTTCCGGCGGACGCCTGACCCATCCGTTTCAAGGGCAAAACACGATCCCTAACAAGGAGGATAGATATGACCAGCAGCAGGCGTGAGTTCCTCAAGGGCGCGACCGTGACGGCGGCCGTAGGCGCGGTCGGCTTCCCTGCTCTGGCGCGGGCGCAGGCGCGGCCGGGCGTGCCCTCTGATCCGGTCAAGATCGGCATCATCGCCATCCGCGCGGGCATCGCGGCGCCCGTCGGCACGGCCGGGCTTCGCGGCACCGAGTGGTGGACCGAGCGGGTCAACAAGTCGGGCGGCATCCTGGGGCGCCAGGTCCAGCTCATCGTGGAGGAAGAGTCCACCCCGAAGGACACGGTGGAGCGCTACCGCAAGCTGATCCTGCAGGACAAGGTCGAGGTCGTCATCGGCGGCATCTCCACGGGCGTGACGCTGGCCCTCGGCCCCGTCGCAGAGGAGATGGAAGTGCCGTGGCTCTCCTGGGACGGCACGACCCAGAAGGGCGTGGAAGAAACGATGCCCAATCCCAAGTGGGCCTTCAAGAGCGTGGACAACGAGGTCGAGGCCATCGTGGCCGGCACCCTCACGCCAAAGTACTTCAAGGGTGTGCAGACCATCGCCGGCATCAACAACGACTACTCCTACGGCCACGACTGCTGGGAGACCTACCAGGCCGTGCTCAAGAAGCTCGGCATGAACGTCAAGCCGGTGCTGGAGCTCTTCCCCAAGCTCGGCGTGACCGACTTCACCTCGCACATCGCGGCCATCCAGCAGGCCAAGCCCGATCTGCTCATGACCTCGTTCTGGTCTGGCGACGCCACCATTCTCATGAAGCAGGCGGCGGCCGTCGGGCTCTTCAAGACCATGAAGGGCGTCTTCACCACGGCCGGGGGCGTCCACGACTCGCTCAAGAAGGAGTTCACGCCCGAAGGGCTCCTGCTGGGCTACAACACCATGTATTTCGATGACCCCAAGGGCAGCGCGCTCCTGAAGCAGTTCGTACGCGAGTACAAGGCCAAGTACAACGAGTACCCGCCCTACGAATGCGATCACGCCTACTTCAACATCGAATCCTACAAGGTCGCCGTCGAGAAGGCCTACGCGGCCACGAAGAAATGGCCGACCAAAGCGGAGGTGGTCAAGGCGCTCGAGGGCATCGAGGCGCAGTCGCTCTCGGGCACGCGCTCGTGGCGGCCGGACCACGTCCAGATGTGCAACTTCTACCAGGGCATCACCACCCACAAGAACAGCTACGACTTCGTCACCATCAATCCCATCGAGGTCGTCTCCACCAAGACCGCCATGAAGCCCCCGGGCTCCAAGCTCCTCGAGTGGATCAGCGGCTGGAAGGTCTGAAACCAGGGGCGAGGGTATGAGGCAGGTCTCAAGCCCCGATTCGGGCGCCCGCACACCGTCCCGGCCCTCGCCCCCGCAGCCCAGGCCAGTCAGGTGATCCGGTAGTGGATCGGCGAACCTTCGTCAGCGCTATCAGCATGGGCCTCCTCGCCGCGCCGCTCGCCGCCCGGGCGCAGAAGGCACCCACGGCCAGGGTCGGCTGGCTGGCCCCCGAGTTCAAATCGTTCGCCCTCGACCCTTTCAGGCAGGCGCTGAAGGAGCTGGGGTGGGTCGAGGGCGGCAGTCTCGCGATCGAGCAGCGGTACGCGCGGGGCAGTGCCGAGCGGTACCCCGAGCTCGCCGCTGATCTCGTCCGGCTCAAGCCGGACGTCCTGGTAACGGATGGGAGTCCCGCCACGAGAGCGGCCCAGCAAGCGACGGCCACGATCCCGATCGTGTTTGTCGTCGGTGATCCCGTGGCACAGGGATTTGTGGCGAGTCTCTCGCGACCAGGGCGTAACCTCACCGGCATGTCGATCATCACCGGCGATCTCAATCCAAAGCGCATCCAGTTGCTCAGGGAGGCAGTTCCGGTCATGGCCCGGCTCGCCGTCCTTCAGGACCAATCAGCCATAGGTCCCGCGGTGGGCGCGAGCTGGCAGGCCATCGAGGCAGCGTCCCAACAGTTGGGCATCCAGCTGACGGCCGCATCTTCGGCGCGCAGGGCGGACGAGTTGGACGGCGCGTTCGCTCTGGCCGTCAAGGAGCGGGCAGGCGGCGTCCTGGTCCTGCCGTCTGCCCTCTTTTCCTCCCAGACCCGGCGCATCGTGAGCCTGGCAGCAAAGACTCGGCTCCCGGCCATCTACGAGCACCGGGACTTTGTCGAGGCGGGTGGGCTCATGTCCTATGGGCCCAGCCACCGCGACGTGTTCCGCGGCATCGCCGTGTACGTTGACAAGATCCTGAAGGGCGCGAAGGCGGCGGACCTTCCCGTGGAGCAGCCCACAAAGCTCGAGCTGGCGATTAACCTCAAGACGGCCAAGACCCTCGGGCTCACGATCCCGCAGTCGCTTGCCGGCCGCGCCGACCACGTCATCGAGTAGACTCCCCTGCTGTGACGGCGAACCTCGTCAATGTGCTGATGGGCGGTGTGTTCCATGCCGCCATCCTCTTCCTGGTCGCGGCAGGATTGCAGGTGGTGTTCGGGGTCCAGAAGATCTTCAATCTGGCCTGCGGCTCTTTCTATGCGCTGGGCGCGTACACGGGCGTGTCGGCCGTCGCCTACTTCACGGGGCATGGAGGGCCGCCGGCGCTCTTCATCGTGCCGCTCGCGCTGGGGGGGCTCGCGGTCGGCCTGGTCGGCATCGTGGTCGAGCGCGGCCTCCTCCGCTTCGTGTACGACCGCGACGAGACCTTTCAGCTCCTGCTCACCTTCGCGCTGGTCCTCATGCTCGAAGACCTGATCCGCATGACGTGGGGCACCGCGCCAGTCTCCACTGGCGGGCTTTATCTCAGCTATGGCCAGGCCCGCGTGCTGGGCGCCACCGTGCCCGTGTACAACCTGATCGTGATCACGGCCAGCCTCGCCATCGCCGTCGGCATTGGCTGGCTCCTGACGCGCACGGTCTTCGGCCGCATCATCCGCGCCTCGGCCGACAACCGCGAGATGGCCGAAGCCCTCGGCGTGGACATGCGGTGGGTCTACATGCGCGTCTTCACGCTCGGGACCATGCTGGGCACGCTGGGGGGCGCCCTTGTCATCCCGGCCACGGCCGCCATGAGCGAAATGGGCATCGAGCTGATCGTGGAGGCTTTCGCGGTCGTGGTCATCGGAGGTCTCGGCAGCATGCGCGGGGCCTTCCTGGGCGCGCTCGTCGTGGGAGTCCTCCGATCGGTCGCCATCTCCGTCTATCCCGAGCTCGAGATGCTGCTGATCTACCTGATCGTGATCGCCGTCCTCCTCTGGCGTCCACGCGGCCTCTTCGGAGCCGTGGCCGCGTGAGGACGGCCATCGTCCTGAGCCTGGTGGGCCTGGCCATGCTGGGTTTGCCGGTCGTCGCGCCCGCCTACTACGTCACGCTGATGCTACCCTTCATGGCCTATGGCGTGGTCCTGCTCGGACTGAACCTGCTCTTCGGCTACACGGGGCTGGTCTCGTTCGGGCACGCGCTCTTCATCGGCGTGGGCGCCTATACGGGCGCCGTGCTGACCACACATCTTCACGTGCGGCACATGGAGCTGATCCTGCCCGCGGCCGCGCTGGCCGCCGCGGTGGTGGCGGCGCCCGTGGGCGCCCTCTGCGTGCGCTACGTCAAGATCTACTTCGGCATGCTGACGCTGGCCTTCGGCATGGTCTTCTACACCTTCCTGCTCAAGTTCTACCGGCTGACCGGCGGCGACGAGGGCATGCGCATGCTCCGCCCCTATCTCCTCGGCAGCGGCTGGGAGGGCTTCTCCAAGACGGCTTACCTCATCGGGCCCTACTACTACTTTTCGCTGGCCGTGCTGGTGCTGGCCACGCTGCTCATGTGGCGCATCGTCCGCTCGCCCTTCGGACTCTGCCTCAAGACCATCCGCGACAACCCCCTCAAGGCCGAGAGCCTCGGCGTCAGCGTGCCGCGCTATCGCTGGTACGCCTTCATGATCTCCGCGGTCTACGCGGCGGTAGGGGGCGCGCTCCTGGCCACGCCGACGGGCAATGTCGATCCGACGCTCGCCTACTGGACGCATTCGGGCAATGTCGTCTTCATGGTGCTGCTGGGCGGCTTCTCGTCCTTCTTCGGCCCGCTCCTGGGCGCTTTCGTCTTCATCTTCCTCCAGGACACGGTCATGTCGGCCTTCCCGTACTGGCGGCTGGTCTTCGGGGCCCTGCTGGCCTTCATCGTGATCTTCGCGCCCACGGGTCTCATGGGGCTCTTCGCCCGTCGCCGGTCGATCGAGGCCTCACGCGCGTGATCCTCGAGGCACACGACATCCGCAAGCTCTACGGCGCCTACGTGGCCCTCGACGGCGTGAGCCTGTCCATCCGCGAGGGCGAGTTCGTGTCGATCATCGGGCCCAACGGGGCGGGCAAGTCCACGCTGATCAACGTGCTGACGGGCGTGCTGGCGCCGAGCGGCGGCACCGTGCGCTTCAAGGGCAAGGACATCGGCGGGATCGGCACCGTCGCTCTCACGCGCCTCGGCATGGCGCGAAGCTTCCAGCTCGTGCAGATCTTCCCGGAGCTCAGCGTGCTCGAGACGCTCCAGGCCGCCGTCATCTCGCGGCTGGGCCGTGGCGCGCGGCTCCTCGCCTCGCTGGGGAGCGACCGGCAGGTGCAGGCCGACGCGCTCGAGGTCGCCGCGCTCTTCGGTCTCGGCGACAAGGCCCATGCGCTCGCCCGCGAGCTGCCTCAGGGAGACAAGAAGCTCCTCGACGTGGCCTCGGCCTTCGCTCTGCGCCCCGAGATCATCCTGCTCGACGAGCCGACGAGCGGCGTCAGCACGGCCGACAAGCACGCCGTCATGGAGATCCTGGTGGGCGCGGCCAAGCGGATCGGGCTTCGCGCCATCATCCAGGTCGAGCACGACATGGACATCGTGTTCGGCTACTCGGACAGGATCATCGCGCTTCACCAAGGCAAGGTGCTGGCGGATGCCACGCCGGCCACCATTCAGGCCGACCAGCGCGTGGTGGACATGGTGGTGGGCCGCCGCCGCGCCCCTCACCCTGACCCTCTCCCCAGAGGGGAGAGGGAACCAGATAGGAATCCCTCTCCTCCACGAGGGGAGGGAGAACCTGGACCCGATCCCTTCCCCCCACGAGGAGAGGGAGAACCTGGAACCGATCCCTCTCCCCCATCGGGGGAGAGGGCAGGGTGAGGGGGCAAGTCCATATGCTCGCGGTCCAGGAGATCGACGTCTTCATCCAGACGAGCCATATCCTGAGGCGCGTCTCGCTCGAGGTGCGCGCGCGCGAGGTGGTCTGCCTCGTGGGGCGCAATGGCGCGGGGAAGACGACGACACTCCGAACCATCATGGGCTACCATCGCCCCCGGGGCGGCGGCGTGCGCTTCAACGACGTGCCGATCCACGAGCGGCGCACCCACGAGATCGCGCGGCTGGGGCTGGGATTCGCCCCCGAGGAGAGCGGCATCTTTCCCGACCTGACGGTGGCGGAGAACATCGAGATCTCGACGTGGACGCGCCCCACCGGGCGCCCGGCGGTCGAGCGGCTGGCCGCGGTCTACGAGATCTTCCCCGCCCTGCGCAAGTACATGGCGCGCAAGGGGCCGGAGATCTCGGGAGGCGAGCGGAAGATGCTGTCGATCGCGCGGGCTCTGGCCCTCGATCCCGACATGCTGCTCCTCGACGAGCCCTTCGAGGGACTGTCGCCCGCCATCATCCCCACCGTGGCCACCGGCATCGCCGAGATCACCCAGCGCGGCCACGCCATCCTCATCGCCGAGTCGAATATCCATCACGTGCCCGACTTCGCCACGCGCTTGTACGTCATCGAGCGCGGCGAGATCATCTTCGCGGGACGGCCGGAGGATGTCAGCAAGAACCCCGCCGTCTTCCGTGTCATAGGAGGAACGACCTGATGGCGAGCCTTCCCCTCATCCCGTCCACCGTCGTGGGATCCCACGGCAAGCCCGGCTGGTGGTTCGCGGGCGTCAAGGCGTTCGAGGCTGGCCAGTTCGGCCCCTCCGACCTCGAGGAGATGTTCGACGACGCCGCCGACACGGCCATCCGCGACATGGAGCGTGCGGGTCTCGACATCATCACCGACGGCGAGGTCCGGCGTCTGGATGGCTACGTCGACTCCTACTACGCCGTCATCAAGGGTATCGAGCCGCTGCCCGTGCGCCGCCAGACCGGGCCCTGGGGCTATGACCAGCAGACGCGCTACGAGGCCGTCGGGCGCATCGAGGCGCCAGCCGGAGGTCTCGGCATCGTCAAGGAGTTCGAGTATCTCAAAGCGCACACGACCAAAGCGACCAAGGCGACCTGCGCGGGGCCGCTGACGTTTGGCTCGCGCATTCACCCGGGCAAGGTGTACAAGGGCGTCGTCGACGTGGCCGAGCGCTTCGCCGAGGTCATCAACGAGGAGCTCAAGGGCCTGGTCGCGGCCGGCGCCGAGCTCATCCAGATCGATGAGCCGGCGCGCGGCAATGTCTCGGGCGAGGAGATGGCCCGCCTCTACAATCTCGCCACCGAGGGCGTGAAGGCCAAGCTCGGCTTTCACATCTGCTTCGGCAATCGCTTCGGCCGCTCGCGCTTCGACCGCACCTACCGCCCCTACTTCCCCGGCGTCCTCAAAGCTCGCGCCGACCAGCTTGTCCTCGAGTTCGCGGGCCGCGAGCTCTCCGAGCTGGACCTGTGGAAAGAATATGGCGGGGACCGGGAGCTGGGCGCGGGCGTCATCGACGTCAAGGGCTTCTATCCGGAGACGCCCGAGGACGTGGCCAAGCGCATCAAGCGCGTCCTCGTCGTGTGCAAGCCCGAGAAGCTCACCGTCAATCCCGACTGCGGCTTCGGCTGGTCGCCGCGCTACATGTGCAATCAGAAGGTGCGCGCGCTGGCCGCCGGCGCCGGCCTCGCCCGGCAGGAGCTTAGCGGCAAGAAATAGCCGTCATGTCGGTGGCCGAAACCTGGGGGACGGACGCGGCGGAGCGGGCGTTGCCATACCCATGCGACCGCTACGTGGACCTGCCAGAGGCGGCCTACTTCCGCGGCGTCACCGTGCGCGCGAGTCCGTCCACGCTCTTCCGCTGGCTCTGCCAACTCCGCGTCGCGCCCTATTCCTACGACTGGATCGACAACCGGGGCCGGCGGAGCCCGCAGACCCTCACGCCGGGCATGGGAGCCCTCGCCGTCGGGCAGTCCGTGATGCGCATCTTCACCGTCGTGGAGTTCGCCCAGGATCGCCACCTCACGCTGCGGATCAAGCACGGCACCGGCGCCTTCCGCCTCTTCGGCGACCTCGCGGTGACATATCTCATCCTGCCGCAGGAACCGGACAGCTGCCGCCTTCTCGTCAAGCTGGTCGTGCGCTATCCTCGGGGACTCAGGGGCGCGCTCATGCGCGGGGGCCTACCCTGGGGCGACCTTCTGATGATGCGCCGCCAGCTCCTGAACCTCAAAGCCCTCGCGGAGCGTCCCTGATGACCATGGAGATCCACGACTCGTATTCCCGCCGGAAGGTCGAGCTGCCGGCGCCGCCGGGGCCGATCGGCATGTACTTCTGCGGCCCCACGGTGTACCAGCGCATCCACGTCGGCAATGCCCGGCCGTTCGTGCTGTCGATGTGGCTCAAGCGCTGGCTCACCCTCTGCGGCTACGACGTCAAGCTCGCCGAGAACGTCACCGACATCAACGACAGGATCTACGTCGCGGCGCGCGCGCAAGGCCTCGGCAGCGCCGAGCTGGCCCGGCGGGCGATGGCCTGGTACGTCGAGGACACAAGCGCGCTCGGCCTCGGGCGGCCCGACGCCGAGCCCCTCGCCTCCGAGACCGTCGCCGAGATCATCGCCCTCACGAGCGAACTGGTATCTCGCGGGCTCGCGTACCAGGCGGGCGGCGACGTGTACTACCGCGTGGCCCGATTCCCAGAGTACGGGCGCCTCTCGGGCGCCCAGCGCGAGGCCATGATCGCCCAGGAGCCGGGAGACCGGAAGGAAGATCCCCGGGATTTCGCGCTCTGGAAAGCGTGGAAACCCGATGAGGACACCTGGTGGGATTCGCCCTGGGGCCGCGGGCGTCCGGGCTGGCACATCGAGTGCTCCGCCATGGCGGAGAAGCACCTCGGCCCCGGCTTCGACATTCACGGCGGCGGGCTCGACCTGCGCTTCCCCCATCACGAGAACGAGCTGGCCCAGTCGCGCGGCGCCGGGCGGGAGTTCGCCCGCTGGTGGATGCACAACGGCATGATCGAGTTGGGCACCGAGAAGATGTCGAAGTCCATCGGCAATATCGTGCCGCTCCGCGACACCCTCGACCGCTGGGGCCGCGAGACCATCCTCGTCTTCTTCATGGGCGCCCACTACCGGAGCCCGATCGAGTACTCCGAGACCACCCTCCAGGCGGCCCGCGCCCAGGCCGAGGACTTCCGCAACGCCTTCCGCGTGGCGGCCACCCGCCCCAGCGACCTGACGTGGGAGCACCTGGCCGCCGCCCTCGACGATGACTTCGACACGCCCCGAGCGCTCGCCATCCTCCACGGCTGGCGCGCGGCCGGCCGGCTCGACCTTTTGGCCCGTGGCCTCGCCGTCTTCGGCCTCGCGATCGACGGGGGCGGCGCCGTTACCTCGCCCGAGGCCAGCCGGCTCGCCGAGGAGCGGCAAGCGGCGCGGGCCCGCCGCGACTACGCCGAGGCCGATCGCCTGCGCGGGGAGATCGAGCGGTTAGGATGGGAGGTGCAGGACGTCCCGAGCGGCTTCCGTCTCATCCCGAAGACCGGGTGAGCTCCCGGCCAGAGGTGACGAATGGGCTACTCGCCCCGGACTTGCCCCGAACTATTGAGCTGCACGCTCTTCGGCTTGCCGCACACGCCGCGAGAGGGTGACCAACAAGATCTGGGTCAGTTCGGGCACTTCCCGGCGGAGGACCGAGAAGTCCCCACGGTTGACCACGAGGAGGCGGACCGGCGTGTCGGTGACGACGGTGGCCGAGCGGGGGCCTCCATCCAGCAGGCTCATCTCGCCGAAGAACGATCCGGGCCGCAGTGGTACCGGCCGGCCCCCCGCCACGTCGACGCTCACCGTTCCATCGAGGATGACGAAGAACTCGTCGCCGGGATCGCCGATACGGGTAAGCACGCTGCCGGCCGGGGCGTCGAGAACTCGCGCAATCCTGGCGACCCTCTGGAGTTGCCTCTGGCTGCATCCCTCAAAGATCGGGACTTCCTTGAGCTCAATCTGGCCCCCCGGCTGGACTACGGATCCGGACAAGACGGGTTCTAATCGATTCTTGGGATCATAGGAGATCGAGCCGTCCATCATCCGGCTGACAAGTTCCATGGGAGCCCTCCTGTCCGGGTCGTCCATGTCTCCGGCGCCCGGGTACCCAGGCAAAACTGCCCCGAGTGCTGCTCGAACGGGCCTCGCTAGGTTGTCCCCGAAGTGGATCGATATATATAAGGCCGACGTGCTAAGCATCAGGAATGCCACGTGGCAACACTACAAAAAACGTAGAGTTCCGGAGCGGCATCCGGGGAGCGTAGGGCATCGTGTCTGAGTGCAGGGAAAGACAACTCGGGCACAGCGCACAAGGCACGGGCCTTCCCGGGCCCTAGTTTGATCTGTCCCTCGCGCTCTGGCAGGATCTTGCCGACATGACACCCCCCATCCTCTGGTGGACGATCGCTTTGTCCGCAACCTCCAGGAGGTCGCCATGATGGACCCGGCGTTCACGCTCGAGAAGAAGACCGCCATCGTCGTTGGCGCGGCCAACGGGATCGGGCGCGCCACCGCGCTCGCCTTCGCGGCGGCGGGCGCCCGCGTGGCCTGCGCCGACATCGAGGAGCCGGGCGCCAAAGCCACCGCGGCCGAGATCGAGAAGGGCGGCGGGCACGCGCTGCCCGTGCCTCTCGACGTCACGGACGGCGCGAGCTGCCGCGCCGCCGTCGCCGCCACCCTCGAGCGCTTCGGCGGTCTCGACGTCCTGCTCTACGGCGCGGCCGACAGCGACCGGACGGCCACGGTGCTAGAGATGGACGAGCCGGCCTGGGATCGCGTGATCCGGATCAATCTCACGGGCGCGTTCCTGATGGTCAAGGCGGCAATCCCCGCCATGATCACGCGCGGCGGCGGCAGCGTGATCCTCATCGCGTCGCAGCTGGGCCGCGTCGCTTCCCCCGGGCGCCCGGCGTACTGCGCGAGCAAAGGCGCCCTCATCCAGCTCGCCAAGGTGCTCGCCGCCGACCACGCGGGGCAAGGCATCCGGGCCAACACGATCTCGCCGGGCGCCATCGAGACCCGACGCATGCTCCGGCGCTGGAAGGACATGGACGAGGCGCGCAAGATGATGGGGCCGAAGCACCTGCTGGGTCGGCTTGGTCTGCCCGAGGAGATCGCCCGTGCCGCCCTCTACCTCGCGAGCGATGCCTCGGCCTTCATGACGGGCAGCGACCTGCTCATCGACGGCGGCTACACGGCAATTTGACTGCGAGGAGCCTGGGATGATCGTCGACATCCATGCCCATTACTTTCCCAAGGAATACAACGAGCTCCTCCTGCGCATCGGGGGCCGCAGCGTGCCCGAGGCCGCGCGGCCGATCACGGCGCGGCCCATGCGGCAGGACGACTCTTCGGGAATCCCCACGCGCCTGCAGCAGATGGACGAGGCCGAGGTGCAGCTGCAGGTACTGTCGCCGGCCGCGAGCCCGCCGTATGCGGAAAAGGAGGCCGAAGCCGTCGCGGCGGCGCGGCTCATCAACGACAGCTACGCCGAGCTCGGCCGGAAATACCCGGGCCGCTTCAACGCCGTGGTGTCGCTGCCTCTCCCCCACATCGATGCCTCCTTGCGCGAGATGGAGCGAGGCCTGGATCAGCTCGGCATGCTCGGGGTGTCGATGACCTGCTCCTGCTTCGATCGCTCGACGGCCGAGGCGGAGTTCGAGCCGCTCTACCAGGAGATGAACCGGCGCGGAGCCGTGCTGAACTACCACCCCATCCAGAACGGCATCTGCTCGCCCATGATCAACGACTACGGCTTCACGGTCTCCGTGGGCGCCTCGCTCGAGGACAGTGCGATCGTCCTGCACCTGATCTCCCGGCGCCTGCCCGAGCGCTACCCGAACATCAAATACGTCGTCCCCCACCTGGGCGGCATCATCCCGATGCTGCTCCAGCGACTCGACAACCAGGCCCCGCGCCAGCACCCGAATCTGCCGGAGCGCCCGAGCGTGACCGCCCGCCGCTTCTACTACGACATCGTGGGCCACGGCTCCCAGGCGGCGCTGCTCTGCGCGTGGAAGGCGTTCGGCGCCGAGCACCTCGTGGCGGGGAGCGACTACCCGGTCCTGCTCGCCTTCGAGACGTACCGGCAGAATTTCCACTACCTCCGAGAGTCGAGCCTGCCCGCCGAGGACGTCGACAAGATCCTCCACCACAACGCGCAGATCGTTCTGGGCCTCCCACACTAGGCACGGTCTCTATGGTCGACCTGAGCTTCGACAAGGCTGCCGCGGCCTACGATAGTTTCATGGGGCGGTGGTCGCGCCTGTACATTCCCAAGCTGATCGACACGATGCAGCTCCGCCCCGGCCACCGGGTGCTCGACGTGGCGGCCGGGACCGGCGAGGCCGCCTTCGCGTGCGCGGCGGCGATCGGCGAGCATGGGGCCGTCGTCGCCTCGGACGTGTCGGTGGCCATGCTACGTATCGCCCACGCCAAGGCGGCCGGCCAGCGCATGCTGTTGCTCGCCTCGGAGGGGCAAGCGCTGGCCTGTCGCGCGGCCAGCTTCGATGCCGTGATGTGCGTCCTGGGGCTCATGTTCTTTCCGGATCCCCTGGCCGGCCTCCTGGAG
The DNA here is from genome assembly GCA_036002485.1 of Candidatus Methylomirabilota bacterium. Classification (NCBI taxonomy): domain Bacteria; phylum Methylomirabilota (SeqCode); species Candidatus Methylomirabilota bacterium. The sequence continues at coordinate 14,589 of DASYTI010000156.1, forward strand.
ATGCATCGGGTGCTGCGCCCGGGTGGCCGCCTCGCCCTCTCGGTGTGGGCGGCGCCTGATCGCGTGCCGCTGGTGACCATCATGCTGGAAGCCCTCGTCCGCTATCTGCCCGGGGAACGCCAGGCCATCGGGAGAGTATTCTCGCTGAGCGACCCGCGACATCTCGCCTCGCTGATCGAGGGCGCCGGCTTCGCCGAGGTGTCGGTGACGCGCGAGACACGCCGGCTCGCCTTCGAATCCTTCCAGGATTATTGGGGTCCGGTGGAGGATGGCGGGAGCCGGGCCAGCGCGCCCTACCATGAGCTTCCGCGGGACGCGCAAGAGAGCATCCGCGCCGACGTGCGGCGGGGCCTGGGAGGGTTCGCCGTGGGAGAACGGTTCGTCATGGAGGTCGACATGCTCTTGGCCAGCGGGCGCCGCTGAGGCCTTGCGAGCCGCCGCACCTCGTCCCCGAGCCGTCCGGCTGACTTCGTCGGATCTTCTTCCTGGTTCAATATATATCATAATATAAAATATATATGTAAAATATGTTATATACTCATGTGCGGTAACCACATTGATCTTAGCGATTCTCGCTAGGATACAGAGAGAGGAAAGCGCCATGACCACCATGATGCATTGGTCCCCCTTCACTCCGAAGTTCCGTCTCCATCACCACCACGTCGAGGACCTGTTCCCGCGGTTCTTCGACGGTGCCGCGGATGAGGCCGCTCCGCCTGCCGCGTCGTGGCTCCCCGCCGCGGAGGGACGGCTCGAGGACGGCACCTACGTCATCCAGTTCGACCTGCCGGGCGTGGATCCGAAGGAGGTCGAAGTGTCGGTGATGGACAACGTCCTCTCCGTCAAGGGCGAGCGGAAGGCCAATCACGACCCCACGGGCAAGGACTACTTCGTCCGCGAGGTCGCGTACGGCGCGTTCCAGCGGAGCGTGACCCTCCCCGAGGGTATCGACGCCGCCCACGTGGAGGCCAAGTACGCGAGCGGCATGCTCGAGGTGAGGGTCCCTGCCCCGCGAGCCGCGATGCCGAGGATGATCGAAGTCAAGGCCGCCTGATCGAGGGCGTTGGGGCCGTGCCGGTACCGACCGGCACGCGCCCCCGCGTGACCTCACCCGGAAGCACCGGTCACGCAAGCCCCAGGGTTTGCCAGTATCATCGGCGTCAACGTGTGGGGAAGCGTGAACGAGTTGACTGACAGGACGGTTTGCTCGGTGGACGCTGCCATGAGAGGTGGTATGGCTCCATATTGGGAATCCCGGTTCAGGAGGATTTGTCAATGAAGCTAGAGACGGCTGCGAAAATTAAGTATGGAGTGTGGGGCCTAATTTTTGGGGCAGTCATCGCAACGATCATCGGGTTTGCGTGGGGTGGCTGGACAACCTCCGGCACTACCCGAACGAGGACCAGCGAGGCGGTGTTGGCGAGTCAGGCGGCAATCTGCGTCGCCCAGTTCATGAAGCAACCGAACCCTGAAGAGAAACTGAAAACACTCGAGGCAGTAAGTGCCTGGCAGAGAGCTGAAGCCATTGAAAAGGGTGGCTGGGACAAGATGCCCGGGCAAGAAAAGGCTGGCTATGCTGTAGCCCGAGCATGCGCCGATGGGCTTGACCTCCTTATCAAGAAATGAGGTTTGGTACCTGCTCTTGAGCTTAGCCGCGCACGTCCTGAAGG
>DASYTI010000157.1 GCA_036002485.1 Candidatus Methylomirabilota bacterium
GACCTCGATACCTCGCGCCCGGTGGTCGCGTACTGCACCTGAGTGGACGAGCACACGAGCGCCAGTATGGCGCGCGACCTGAGGAAGCTGGGATTCAAGGACGTCAAGATTCTCAAGGGCGGACTCGGGGCCTGGACCAACGCCGGCCTGCCCATCGAGACCCGCACGGATATCTCTCCGGTGGGGATCGAGCTCTACAAGGCCCTCATGGGCTCGAGCTAACTCACAGTAGTTCGCGAGTTCAACGCCACCCTAGTCTACTCAGCCCTCGCCTCAGGGCTGCGCCCTTCAGTTCGAACTGCGGCCCTCTCCCTCTCCGAGGGAGAGGGATTCTTTTTATCCCTCTCCCCCATCGGGGGAGAGGGCAGGGTGAGGGGGCACGCGAAGGATCGTCGGTCTCACGTGCATCACGGTCGCCTGCCTCACACTTCGAAGCGGTCTCGCAAATCCGGAGGCGTGACGGGACAGGCCTCAGCAGGTCTTCGGAAGAGCTTGTATCTCACCGCGGCCACGTCGTCGTAAAGCGCATCCCGTAATCGCGACGGAACCATCCGACATAGTCTCGCCAGCAGCCACCACACGCCGCCCGCGCGCTCCAGGATGTGGAGGACGCCCGCGCTTCGCACGAGAACGGAGCCCTCGGGCGTGCGCACCACCATGCTGTCGGGCAGACCCGTAGTATCGGGCACCCGCTGCCTGAAGGCGGCGCTGTCGAGGGGGGCGAAGCGGAAGCGAGAGCCGTCGGGGTCGCGGGACAGGGCAAAGCGCACGGCGCGATGGCAGAGCCCGCACGTGCCGTCGTAGAAGACGAGGGAATGGCCCGCGCCCGGCCCGGCGCGCGAGCCGTCGACGGCGCTCACCCCAGACGCACCCGCTCGTTGAGCGCGCGCAGAGCTACCCGGGCCTCGCGCACCATGGTCTCGACCACCTCGGCCGCGCCGGGCAGATCGTGGATGAGCCCCACGCTCTGCCCTGACCACATCGGAAAGTATTCCGCATTCTGCTGCTTGGCGGAGGCGGCGAAGATGTCCTGGGCCACTCCCGCTTGGAGCAGGCTGGGCAAGACGGGCGCGCCAGATGCGGCGTACTCCTCGGTGTAGGTGCTCCTGAGCGCGCGCGCGTAGAGGCCCGTGAAGGCATCCGTCACCGCGGTCGCCTCGCTGCCGCGGTCGAGGAGCGCCTTCTTCCAGAACTCCGCGGCCGCCGACTCGCGGGTGGCCACGAAGCGGGTGCCCAGAAGCACACCGACGGCACCCAGGGCGAGAGCGGCCACGAGACCGCGGCCGTCGGCGAGGCCGCCCGAGGCGATGACGGGGACGGGCACCGCGTCGACGATCTGGGGCACGAGCGCGATGGCGCCGATCTGCGCCATCTCGCGCGAGTTCGGCTTGATCCAGGTCGAGCGATGGCCGCCCGCCTCGCTGCCCTGCGCAACGACGGCGTCTACGCCTGAGGCGGCCACCGCGCGGGCGTCGTCCACCGTCGCCACCATGGCCACGACCTTGATGCCGCGCTCATGGCAACGCGCGACCATGGCGCGCCCGGGATTGCCGAGGCCGATGCTCCACACGGGTACGCGCTCTTCGAGGATGACCTCGAAGGCCTCGTCGATGAGATCTGGCGTGGGCGCCGGCCGGCCGGCCCCCGCGGGCAGGCCGAGGCGGCGGCGAAAGGGGTCGAGCGCGCCGTGCACGCGCCGGAGCGTGTCCTCCGGGATCTTTGCCGGATCCACGGGCGGGCGGATCTCCGTGTGCAACCAGAGATTGACGCCGAAGGGCTTGTCGGTCAGCTCCCGCACGTGACGGATCTCCTGGCGAAGCTGGTCGCCCGTGAGCCGAAGACCGGCGAGAATGCCCAACCCCCCCGCGCGGGATACTTCGGCGGCCAGATCGGGGCCAGCCACCCTACCCATGCCGGACTGCAGGATGGGGTAGTCGATGCCAAGGAGGTCGCAGAGGGGCGTGCGCAGCGCGTCCATGACGGCTCCTCCCTCAGAAGCCGAGGGCGGCACCGTCGGCGCGGGGATCGGAGCCGCCGACGAGGCTGCCGTCGGGATCGAGCCAGATACATTGCGCGTGTCCGAAGAGGTCGTCCCACTCGTGGGCCACGTGAACATCGTGGCCGCGCGTGGCGAGCTCAACCGCCACCTCTCGCCCGTAGCGTCCTTCCAGGCGGAGCGCGCGGGTCGGCGCTCCCCAGGTGCGGCCATAGACCCAGCGCGGCGCCTCCACGCATGCCTGCGCCCCCATGCCGCGATCGAGACGGCGTGTGACGAGCGCGGCTTGTGTCTGCGGCTGGCCTTCGCCTCCCATCGTGCCGTAGACGAAGCGCGCGCGGCCGCCCTCGAGATACATGGAGGGGATGAGCGTGTGCAGGGTTTGCTTGCGGGGGGCAAGGGCATTGGCCTGACGAGGATCTAGCGAGAAGAACGAGCCGCGATTCTGGAGAACCACCCCGGTGTCGCCGGCCACGAGGCCCGAGCCCCAGGTGAAATAGACGGACTGGATGAGCGAGACCGCGTTGCCCTGGGCATCGGCGGTGATGATGGCGACGGTATCCCCGCCCGCGGCCATCCCCGTCGCCGGCCGGGCCGTCCGACGCATGTCGATCCGCCGCGCCATCGCGTCGAGGTGCTCCGGGGCAAGCAGCTCGTGCGCGCTCCTCTCCATCCACTCCGGATCGGTGAGATAGCGATCGCGATCCTCGAAGGCGAGCTTGGTCGCCTCCACGAGCACGTGGATGTAGTCGGTCTCCTCGAGGCTCGCCATGTCGAAGCGATTGGCGAGGGCGAGGATGGCCAGGGCCGGAATGCCCTGGGTGGGCGGCGGGAAGGAGCAGGCCTGCCCCTGGTGATAGGGGACGCGGAGCGGCTCCACCCACTCGCTGCGGTGCTCCGCGAAGTCCTCGAGACTCAACGGGCTGCCCGCTGCCGAGACGGCCGCCACGATTCGCCGGGCGACGTCGCCGCCGTAGAAGGCATCGGGGCCGCCGTCGCGCACGCCCTCCAGGGTAAGGCCAAGGTCGCGCTGGACGAGTGGGCCCTGGGCGAGCACGTCGGGGTGATAGAGCGGCCACAGGTGCTCCTTGAGCGGAGCGATGGCGGTGGGGCCGAAGAGGTCGGGCTCGGCGGGAGGGGCCACGCGCTGCCCCGCGGAGGCGGAGAATCCACCGCGCGCATAGGCGATGGCGTCGCCGAAGAGGGCCTTCCAGGGCAGGGCCGAGCCCATGCTGCGCGTGCTGTACTGGTGCGCCTGCCACCAGCCGTCGACCGCGCCGGGCACGGTCAGGGCAGCGGGACCGCCACGGATGGGAATGGCCTCGCGCAGGCCGCGCGATGCGTACCACTCGATCGTCGCCGCGCGCGCGGAGCGTCCGATTCCGCAGAGGGCGGCCAGCCGCCTGGCGCCCGCATCGTAGATCAGCCACACATTGTCGCCGCCCACCCCGTTCATGTGCGGGTAGACCACCGCGATGGTAGCCGCCGCGGCGATGGCGGCATCGAGCGCGTTCCCCCCGGCCCGCAGGGCGGCCAGGCCGGACTCCGAGGCCAGGACATGGGGCGTGGCGACCATGCCGCGCGGCGCGTGCGCCTCGAGCCAGCGGGTCTTGGTCATGGGGGTGATTCTACAGCGATAAAGAGAAACCCTCTCACCCGTCTCGGGGAGAGGGCTGGCAGGTCGCTGAAAAAGGCCCATCTGCTTCGTTGGCGCCCTCGGCAGCAGGTTCAACGTACAGAGAGTACGCCTCACCTGCGAATCCACTCAGCCCTCGTCTCGCGTCGGCCGATAGCCGCCGCTCAACTCGAACTGCGGGGCGCCGCCTCGCATCTGGGCCTTTTTGAGCGACCTGCCTGCTGGTTGTGGCGATGCCCCTTTTTAGCGACCTGCGAAGGCAAGGGGCGCCGCCGCCCGCCAGGGCAGACCATCAGAGCGGGAACAAGGGCGTGCTCGATGCCGGGACGATCGTAGAGATCGGTCTTCAAGCGCGCTATGCCCGTTTCATACTAGTATTCGGTCTATGCGGTGTCCCGCCTGTCAGCATGAAGCACCCGCTGATGCCCAGTTCTGCCCGGAATGCGGCACGAAGCTCGTGGTCACCTGCGCGCAGTGCGCGACCGAAAACGGGCCGAGCCACAAGTTTTGCAAACACTGCGGGGCGGCGCTGGGGCCGCCGCGCGATGCCGCGAAGTTCGCGTCGCCTCAGGCGTACACGCCGAAGCACCTCGCCGACAAGATCCTGACCTCCAAGACCGCCCTCGAAGGTGAGCGAAAGCAGGTGACCGTGCTCTTCTGCGACATCGCCAATTCCACGGGGCTGGCCGAGCGCATCGGCCCGGAGGCGATGCACGATCTGCTCGATCGATTCTTCGAGCTGTGCCTGTCCGAGATCCACCGGTACGAGGGCACGGTGAATCAGTTCCTCGGCGATGGATTCATGGCGCTGTTCGGGGCGCCCCTCGCCCACGAGGATGACGCGCGACGCGCCGCCCTCGCGGCCCTGGGCATTCAGCGGCGCTTGCGTGAGCGCCGGAGCGATCTGGTGAGAGCCGGCGTCGACGATCTCGCCGTCCGGATGGGGGTGAACACCGGGTTCGTGGTGGTGGGACGGATCGGCGACAACCTGCGCATGGACTACACGGCCATCGGCGACACCACGAATCTCGCGGCGCGGCTGCAACAGCTTGCCGAGCCCGGCGCCATTCTCCTCAGTGACACGACGCATCGCATGCTCCATGGCGCCATGCGGACGGAGCGACTCGCGCCGATGCACGTGAAGGGCAAGGCGGAGCCGGTGACCGCCTACCGGCTCCTCGGGCTCGCGCCGCGCCGATCGCCGGTCGAGGAGCGCGATGCCCGGACCCTCGCCGACTTCGTCGGTCGCGAGCGCGAGATGGGTGTGCTGCGGGACCTCTGGGCGCAGGTGGTGGGCGAGCAGGGCCAGGTCGTGGGGATCGCGGGGGAGCCCGGGATCGGCAAGTCGCGACTGCTGTATGAGTTTCGCCGCGCGCTCGGCGGGACGCCGGTGACATTCCTGGAAGGGCGTTGCGTCTCGTATGGCGCCTCCATCCCGTACCTGCCGTGGCTCGATATTCTTCGGAACAACTGCGGCATCGTGGACAGCGATACCCCGGAGGCCGTCGCGGAGAAAGTCACGGCGGGGCTCAACGAAGTGGGGATGGCGCCCGAGTCGGCCATGTACCTGCTGCACCTCCTGGGGGTGAAAGACGCCACGGGCGCGCTCGAGGTGCTGAGCCCGGAGGCGATCAAGACGCGCACATTCGACACGTTGCGAATGCTGAGCCTCAAGGGCAGCCGGCGGCGCCCGATCATCTTCCTCATCGAGGACCTGCACTGGCTCGACAAGACGTCGGAAGAATATCTCGCGTTCTTCGTGGAAAGCCTCACCGCGGCGCCGATCTTCCTCATCACGACGTATCGGCCGGGCTACCGGCCACCGTGGATCGATCGCTCCTACGCGACGCAGCTGTCGCTGCGGCCGCTCGCCCGCGAGGCGAGTCTCGCCGTGGTGCGATCGATGCTCGGCGCCGAGGACATGACCAGCATCGTGTCGGAGACGATTCTGAGCAAGGCGGAGGGCAACCCGTTCTTTCTCGAGGAGCTCGCGCTCGCCATGGCCGAGCGCCGGGGATCGGATCAAGTCGTGCCGGACACCGTGCAAGGCGTGATCATGGCTCGCATCGATCGACTGTCGGAAGGCGCCAAGCGCCTGGTCCAGACGGCCTCCGTCCTTGGTCGTGAGTTCTCGGCGAAGCTGCTCGATAAGATCTGGGATGGTGGCGGCGCCCTCCATCCACACCTGCTCGAGCTGAAACGCCTCGAGTTCCTGTACGAGTCCGCCGGCGGTGAAGAGGCCGTCTACGTCTTCAAGCACGCGCTGACCCAGGACGTCGCGTATGACGGGCTGCTCACGCACCGGCGCCAGTCGCTCCACGGTGCCGCCGCGCGCGCGCTCGAAGAGATTTACGCCGACCGGCTCGAAGAAGCCTACGGTGCGCTCGCGTATCACTACGCGCGCTCCGAGGTTGCGGACAAGGCGGTGGGCTACTTGAGCCGGGTCGCGGACAAAGCGGCGCGGGTCTACGCGAACGTGGAGGCACTCACGCATCTGGGGGAGGCGCTCGTCCACCTCGAGCGTCTGCCCGAAGGTGGGGAGCGCGATCGACTGCTCATCGACGTGGTGCTGCGGCAGGGGTTTTCGCTGTATTTCCTCGGCCGGTTCCAGGAGAGCGTCGACGTGCTGATCCAGCATCGCGACCGGCTGGAAAGCTTGCGAGATCCCGCCGTGGCCGGCCCGTACCACTTCTGGCTCGCCCACATGTACACGCGCCTCGGCCATCAGGACATGGCGCGAGCGAGCGCGCATCGGGCCATCGAGGAAGCCAAGCGCTGTGGAGACCGCGCGACGCTCGGCAAGGCGCACGGGCTTCTCGCCCTCGACTATTACTGGGCCGGGAAATCCGTGGAGGGACTCGAGCACGGCCGGGAGGCCCTGGTGCTGCTCGAGCAGACCTCACAGCACTGGTGGCTCGGCATGGCACACTTCTACGTCGCCATGAACTATCTCCTGCTCGGGCGCTTCGCCGGATGCGAGGAGGCGGCGGGTCAGGCTCGGGCCGTCGGCGAGACGATCGGCGACCCGCGGCTGCAGTGCTACGCCGCGTTCACCGTCGGTTGGATGGCGGCGACGCGCGGTGAGCACGGGGGGGCACGCGAGGCGTGCGAGCGAAGCAGGAAACTCTCGCCGGATCCCGTCAGCCGGGTATACGCCACCGGGTTCCTCGGGCTCGCCCACGTCGAGGCTGGAGACCTGACCGCGGCGATCCCTCTGCTCGAGTCGGCGATTGCCGAGCTCGAGAGGTTCGGCTTTCCGCAGTGGCACGGGATGTTTACCACGCTCCTGGGCGACGCGTATCGCCAGCGCGGCGAGTTCGACCGCGCCGTCGCCCTCGCCAATCAAGGCATCGCGATCACGACGCGTTGTGGCTATCTCCTCGGCGTCGGCCTTGGTCAACGGATCCTTGGGCGGATCGCGATTGGCCGGGGCGCGCTCGGCGAGGCAGAAGCCGCGCTCACCGAGGCGCTCCGGACGTTCGACTCGATCGAGAGCGAGTTCGAGATCGCCCGCACTGGCCTGGAGCTCGCGGGGGTCGCCTTCGGGCGGGGACGCGATGCCACCGCCCGCTCGCTTCTCCGCGAGGCTCACCGAACATTCGTGGCAGCGTCGGTACCCGCGTACGTCCGGCGCGCGGAACAGCTAGCCGCCGAGCGGAGTGTATCGCTCCCGTAGCGTCTCCGTGAGGATCTCCGCTTGCCGTTTTCGTGCGCTCGCGATAGGGTATCGGCACGGCGCGTGAGCTTCGGCAGGCCGCTCATCTACACCCATCGTTTGCACCCACAGGCTGAATGGAGGAAGTCCCGATGAGGCGCATGAGCCACGTTGTGGCGGTGTCCTTGCTCGTCCTCGCCTTCGCGAGCCTGGCCGTGGCCGGCCCGAGCGGGGCGCAGACGAAGCCCGATTTGACGGTCGCGCTGTCGAGCTTCTCCACGGAGACGCTCGACCCCGCCCTCGGCGGGCACATCGTCAAGTACTACCTCTCGATGATCTTCGATTACCTGGTGGGGACGACGCCCGACGGCCAGCCGTCGAGGGAGGGCGGCCTGGCCACGCGATGGGAGAACTCGGCCGACCACAAGCGCTGGACCTTCCATCTTCGCAAGGGCGTGAAGTTCCACAACGGCGATGACGTCACCTCGGAGGACGTGAAGTTCAGCCTGCAGCGGGCCATGGGCAAGCGGTCCACCACGGGCTATGCGGGGCCGCTGCGCACCCTCATCCAGGACATCGAGACGCCGGCCCCCGACCGCGTGGTGATCGTCACCAAGGAGCCGACGCTGATCATTCCGACCTACCTGTCGCGCTCGCTCTCCACCGAGGGCATGGTGCTGCCCAGGAAGTACATCGAGCAGAACGGGGACGACGCCTTCGCCCGCAAGCCCGTGGGGAGCGGCCCCTACAAGTTCGTGGAGCAGGTGACGGGGTCGCACATCAAGCTGGCCGCCGTGGACAGCCACTGGCGGATCGGGACGCCCAAGTACAAGAGCATGCTCTTCAAGCTGGTGCCCGAGGAGACGACGCGCATCGCTCTCCTGCGTCGCGGCGAGGTGGACGTGGCCGACGTCAGCCGCGAGCGCGTCAAGGAACTGGAGAAGGAGAGCTTCCCCGTTCACTTCCGCCGCGACGAGGCGATCCTCCACATGTGGTGGAGTTTTGGCCCCGATGGCTGGCCCGCGCCCATGAAGGACAAGCGGGTGCGCGAGGCCATGAACCTGGCCATCGACCGCGCGGAGATCGCTCAGTCTATTTTTGCCGGCAAGGCGGATCCCGCGGCCATCCCGATGGGACTCTCCTGGTCCTTCCGCGACATCGGCTTCAAGGTGACGCCGGAGATGGCCTACGCTCACGATCCGGCCCGGGCCAGGAAGCTCCTGGCCGACGCGGGATTGGCCGGCGGGTTTTCCCTGGATGTCTACGCCTTCCAGCTCCCCGGCCTGCCCGAGGGCAAGGCCTTCGCCGAAGCGGTGACCGGCTACTGGGAGAAGATCGGGATTAAGCCCAGGCTCATCCCGGTCGACTATCCCGCCTTCCGCAAGCTCTGGGTGGACCGCAAGATCCCCGGCGCGATCGGCTACTATAATATCGCCAACCGCGACTGGATCGGCGCCTACGCGCTGCTCGAGAAGATGGGCTATTCGCCGTCGAAGCCCAACGACACCGTGAACGACGCCGAGATCGACGGCATGATCGCCCAGGTCATGCGGCAGACCGAGAAGGACAAGATCAACGCCCTGATGCGGAACATCTTCACGCGGCTCCGGAGCGAGCACTACGGGATGCCCATCGTGTACCTCCACTCGCCGTACGCGACGTCGAAGAAGCTCGGCAAGTGGAACCCGGGATCCGTCATGTACGACCTGTTCTTCGACGAGCTGGCCTCGGGCAAGTAGCGGGCCAGCAACGAAAGAATGCTGAATACCTCAGCAGACCGCGCAAAAGGGTTCAGATGCGAGGCGGCGAAGCAGCGGGGCCCTTTTCATCGGCCTGCTAACCCGGATTATGCGCGAACACCTGGCCCCCTCACCTACTCAGCCCTCGCCTCGTCGCCCGAGGCGGGCGTCTCGGCTCGAACTGCGGCCCTCTCCCTAGTGGGGAGAGGGATCAGAATGAAGAGAGCAGCGTAGTGAAAGTGTTCTTATCCCTCTCCCCCGCCGCGGGGGAGAGGGCAGGATGAGGGGGCCATACGACGAGAGAGTGTCCTTCACGAATAGTCCAGGCTGACGCCCGGTGATCCGGTTCGTACTGTCTCGGCTCCTGCAGTCGCTGGTGGCCCTCGCCATCCTGTCCGTCGTCGTCTTCATCCTGGCCAGGGCCACCGGCGACCCGCTCCACCTCATCCTTCCCATGTCGGCGAGCGAGGAGGACTACGCCGAGGCCCGCCGCTATCTCGGCCTCGACCGCCCGTACGTCGAGCAGTACTTCTCGTTCGTGGGCAAGGCCGTCACCGGGGACTTTGGGATGTCGCTACGGGCACGCAAGCCCGTGAGCGAGCTGATCCGGGAGCGGCTGCCCAACTCCCTTCGCCTCGCCACCTTCGCGATGGGCATCTCGCTCGCCCTCGCCTTCCCCCTGGGCGTGATGGCCGCCGTCAAGAAGGGGACCGGCCTCGACCGGACGGCGCAGGTGATCGCGGTGCTCGGCCAGTCGCTGCCCACCTTCTGGCTGGCCATCGTGCTCGTGGAGTTCGTCGCGGGGCGACTGCAATGGCTGCCCGCGGGCGGCATCGACGGCTTCACCAGCTATATCCTGCCCGGCTTCACGCTCGGGTGGTTCGTGGTGGCGGGCATGATGCGGCTGCTCCGCTCCGCGATGCTCGAGGTGCTGGATTCGGAGTATGTCAAGCTTGCCCGCGTCAAGGGCGTGGTGGAGCACCGGGTGGTGTGGCTCCATGCGCTCAAGAA
>DASYTI010000158.1 GCA_036002485.1 Candidatus Methylomirabilota bacterium
GCTGTCACCAGCGACCAGAGTGATGTCGATCAGATCCTCTCGAAGGCACTCAACCGTGAGGTGACATTTCGTGCAGCCCGGCGCGGGGCGGTCAATGCCGAGGAGTACTGGCCGGACATGGAAGGCCTCGACCACCGGGACACGGTCACCGATTTTACGCTACCGGAGGGGACATTCTTCGACGTTGCCATGGTCCATCTATTGACCACGGCCACGCTCGATCGCCTGCGTGAGCTGTATCCGCAAGGCCGCTTCGAGGTGCGGCGGTTTCGTCCAAACATCGTGGTGCAGCTGGCTTCCGGTGAGAAGGGCTTTGCGGAGAATGCCTGGATCGGCCACACGCTTGCCCTCGGGCCGGCGGTGCGCCTGAACATCACCGGTCCTTGCGGGCGCTGTGTGATGACCACTCTCGCTCAGGGGGATCTCTCGAGGGATCCGGGGATCCTGCGCACAGCAGCCCAACATAACCAAGTCAACGTCGGTGTGTATGCTGCCGTAGTGCGGGGCGGCACCATCCGCCGTGGTGATCGGGTCAGGCTCGAGTAGCGTGACACCCCGGGCAGAGTGAGTAGCGCGGCGGTCCTGTTCGGGTCGAACAGACGCATCGAGCCGACGCCAAGAAAACGGCGCGGCTCATGCGCAGCGTTCGACGCTTGAAGTGAAGTGATGCCGCCACCGGCCGCAAGCGTTCTCAACGGGCTGGCGGAGGAGACGCCTCGTCCCGAAACGGACACCGCGGAACCGGAGTGCGAGGACGGTCGTGAGGAGGTCGAGGCTATCAAAGGGAACGCCGGCGCTGAGATCGCGCGGTTCAGCAGAGGGGCCGGCCGTCCTCGATGGTAGGCTGCTCTATCCGGCGTCCCCGGACTTGAGGAGGACACGATGAGCGACGAGAGGAAGACCCTTTACGAACGCCTGGGGGGTTACGACGCGATCACGGCAGTGGCGAATGATCTGCTGCCCCGGCTCCAGGCTGATCCGCAGCTCGGCCGCTTCTGGGCGCATCGCGGGGAAGACGGTGTCAAGCGTGAGAAGCAGCTCCTGATCGACTACCTCTGCGCGAGTGCCGGCGGGCCGGTGTACTACCGTGGTAGGGACATGGTGCTCACCCACCGAGGCATGCGCATCAGCGAGAGCGACTGGAACGTGTTCCTCAGTCATGCGGCCGCGACCTTGGCGAAGGTCAAGGTACCCAAGGCCGAACAGCGCGACGTGGTCGCGTTTGTCCAGAGTCTCAAGAAGGAGATCGTCGAATAGTCGCTTCCGGCCTTCCGCGCGAGGGCCACGGCTTTGACGTTAGTGGGCTGGGTACTGCGAAGGGAGCTCCCTGAAGATTGCGATTATCGGCGCGGGGGACCTTGCCCTGGTCACTACGAAGAGCTACGACCTCGAGTGATGGCCCACAGAAAGTCGGCGGGGACACCTCGCGGTCGTGGTGCTCTCTGGATCGCCCTGCCCACGGGCGTCGTGGTGTTCGTGGGCGCCTCCACGCCGTGGATAGCCCAGCGGGTGCCGCGATTTCTCTTTCCCGCCGTGGCGGCGGCCGGGGCCGCCCTCGTCGTGTTTTCGCTGGTGAATTCGCTCATTCGGTTCGCGCGCCGCTACCGCGCCGAAGGGCGCGTCCGGCTCTTTCCCGTGGTCGTCAATGTCGTCGCCACGGTGTTTCTCGTGATTCTGCCCCTGACGCACCTTGTGCGGGCGATGACGCCCTCGGGGGACGGAGCTCCGCGAATTCTTGCCGGCTTTGGCGACTGGTTGGGCGCAGAGGGCTATCCGCGACTGAATCCTCATCGCGGCATCGACGTGGCCGGCCGCACGGGCGCTGACGTGCTCGCGGCGGCCGACGGCCGCGTCACCGTGGCGCGGGACAACCGGGATCTGTGCGGTCTGATCGTTGTCATCGACCATGATCACGGCCTCCGAACGGTCTATTGCCACTTCTCCGAGATCGCCGTTCGAGTCGGGGACAGTGTCAAGCGCGGCCAACGGATCGGGGCAGTCGGCACATCGGGCCAGCGCGCGTTGCCCGGCTTCGAGCACGTACACCTGGAGCTGCAGAGGGGGCGTGACATGAAGGACATCGAAGACCCACTGCCAAGAATTGTTGGATGCTTCGATGGGACGAAGCTGTACCGGGCGGACCGCCTGGTGCTCACATATCCGGTGAAGTGCTGAGTTGGGATCAGGTCTTGCAATCCAACATGAGTTGCGGCCGCCCGTATGCCACGTATAGGCCTTATCTCTGACACGCACGGTCTACTGCGGCCGGAAGCAGTGGCGTTCTTGCGCGGAAGCGACTTCATCGTTCACGCGGGCGACATCGGGCATGCCGCCGTTCTGAAAGAGCTCGCGTCCCTCGCCCCTGTGACCGCCGTCCGCGGCAACAACGACAAAGGGCCGTGGGCGGAGACGGTGCGAGAGGTCGAAGTGCTCCAGGTCGGCCAGGTAGTCATCTACGTCGTGCACAATATCGCCGAGCTCGATCTGGACCCCGTGGCCGCTGGATTTCAGGTCGTCGTGTCGGGGCATTCCCACAAGCCGTCGGTGAAGGAGCGTGATGGGGTGCTCTACGTCAATCCCGGCAGCTCCGGCCCGCGTCGCTTCAAGCTTCCTGTGGCCCTCGCCGAGCTCACGGTCCACGGCAATTCAGTCGGGGCTCGAGTGGTGGAGCTCGACGTGGAAAAGTAAGCGTCCCCGTTGAGGGGTCGCACCATTTCGCGCTCGTTCCACGAGCGTCGGCCGCGGCCAGTCGCGAGAACGAGGGCACGCGGCGTCGCTCGAGGGTGTTGGATTGTGAGACCTGACCCCAAGAACCACAAGTGCGCTAGACTGCGCGATATGCATGGATCGTGGTGCAATGGCGGCATTCCGCTCGTCTCCGTTGAGGCAGCGCTCTTTGTCACTACCGGAGACATCGTCCTTGATTTCAACAGGCGGGCCTGATTCTCGCTGGGCAGTCATGGGGGCGCGCCGACGTCGATGACAGAGTTGGAGTGTGATGCCGTGCTGTTTGATCTGGACGGTGTCCTTGTTGACTCGGTCGTGTGTGTCGAGCGGCACTGGCGACGGTGGGCGGCCGAACACCATCTGGACCGGGACGAGATCATGCGAGTCGCGCATGGAAGGCCAACGGTCGAAACGATTCGCCTGGTCGCGCCCCATTTGCCTGCGGAAGAGGAAGCCGCTCGTCTGGACGCGGGGGAAGCATTTGACACCGATGGCGTGATGGCGATGGACGGCGCCGCCCAGCTTGTGCGGTCGCTGCCCCCAGATGCGTGGGCGATCGCGACCTCGGGAACCCGAGATACCGCCATGACCCGGTTGAGGCATACGAGCTTACCGGTGCCCGCGGTGCTCATCACGGCAGACGACGTCAAGCGGGGCAAACCGAACCCTGAGGCGTACTTACTGGCTGCGGCGAAACTGGATGTGAGGCCTGAGCGGTGCGTAGTTGTCGAGGACGCTCCCGCCGGCCTGAGCGCCGCGCATTCGGCGGGAATGCGGGTGATCGCCGTGGCGACGACACATTCCCGGATCGAGCTTGGCGAGGCCGACATTAGAGCGGGGCGGCTGGCGGATATCCAGATTTCACGGAGTGACGTGCCACGCGGTGGTCGGCTGACTGTTCGCGTAGCCGCATGACTCGGGCGTGGAACGTATCAGGAGGATACCGTGATTGAATCGCGCAGGACGTGCCGGTTCCGTCGGTTCGCTCCCTTCGCTCTTGCCGTTTCCCTGATCATCATCACGCCCGCGCGAGCCGCCGAGGAGGCCAGCGAATCCTGGGCCGCCCTCGTCAAGGGCGGCCACGTGGCCCTGATTCGCCACGGCAACGCACCGCCCGGATACGGGGGCGACCCGCCCGGCTTCAGGATGGACGACTGCAAGACGCAACGGAACATGGATGAGCTCGGGCGCGCCCAGGCCAAGGCGCTCGGCGAGGCCTTTCGCAAGCACGGCGTGCGCGTGGACGAGATCCTCGCCTCACCCGTGTGCCGTTGCATGGAAACGGCCCAGCTGATGGCGGTGGGACAGGTCGAGAGTTCATGGGCGCTCATTCCGGACATTGTTCCGGGATCGACCTCACGGTTCCTTCAGTTGAAGGAGCTGGTGTCGAGTTGGCGCGGACCGGGCACCCTCGTGCTGGTGACTCATGGCCTGGCCGTTCGCCCGATGAGCGGGTTCCTGCCGGCCCAGGCCGAGACGGTGGTGTTCAAGCCGATGCCCAGTACGGGCCTGGGCGCCCAGGTTGTGGGTAGGATCGCGCCGCCCCAATAGGCCAGGGCTGAGGTAATATGTCGCCCGCACCCCGCTTCCACCCTTGAATGCAGGTCCGCCCCGAGCGGACCTCCGGAGGATCCACGTATGGGCGAGATGGTCTCTCTGACAGCGGAAGACGGCCACAAGTTCGCAGGCTACCGGGCGGTACCCAAGGGCGCCCCCAAGGGCGGGCTCGTCGTCATCCAGGAGATCTTCGGCGTCAACGGCCACATCAGGAAGGTGACCGACAGCTTCGCCGCGGAGGGCTACGTGGCGCTGGCCCCGGCCATCTTCGATCGCGCCGAGCGCGGCTTCGAGACCGGCTACAAGCCGGAGGACATCGAGCTCGGCCGCAGCATCCGCGGCAAGATCGACATGAACGACATGGTCAAGGACATCCGCGCGGCCGTGAAGGCGCTGGCGGGCGAGGGCCTCAAGGTCGGCGTGGTCGGCTATTGCCTGGGGGGCACCCTGGCCTGGCTGGCCGCCACGCGCGTGGACGGCGTGCGGGCTGCCGTCAGCTACTACGGCGGCGGCGTGGCCGATACCGCCACCGAGACGCCGCGCTGTCCCGTCCTCTTCCATTTCGGCGAGACGGACCAGTCCATCCCGCCCGAGCACCACACGCG
Source organism: Candidatus Methylomirabilota bacterium (assembly GCA_036002485.1). Taxonomy (NCBI): domain Bacteria; phylum Methylomirabilota (SeqCode); species Candidatus Methylomirabilota bacterium. The sequence continues at coordinate 4,890 of DASYTI010000158.1, forward strand.
CATCCGGGCCGCCCAGCCCAACCTGCCCATGCACATCTATCCGGCCGCCGGGCACGGGTTCAGCTGCGATGAGCGCGGGAGCTATCACGAGCCCAGCGCCAAGCTGGCGCGGACGCGCACTTCGGAGTTCCTGGCGAAGAATATCTAGCCGAGACACCTGAGGCATTGCCCCCTCACCCTGCCCTCTCCCCCGATGGGGGAGAGGGATGGAGGGCAGCGTTTGGCCGGTTGACCCTCTTCACCATTAGGGGAGAGGGATGAAGGGAAGCGCGTTTCGGGTGCGGCCGTCGAGCGCGGGGCGGCGGCTCTTCGTCGAGCTGGCCGCCTCGGCGCTCGCGCGCTTCTTTCTCAATACGGCGCGGCGCTTCGCGTATCCCTTCGGGCCGGCCCTGGCCCGCGGCCTCGACGTGCCCCTCACGCGCATCACCTCGCTCGTGGCGCTCAATCAGGGGATGGGACTGCTGAGCCCGCTCCTGGGCACGCTCGCCGATCGGTGGGGGCCGCGCGTCATGATGCTCATCGGGCTCGCCTGCCTTGCCGGCGGCATGCTCGCGGTGGGCGTGCTGCCGCTCTACGCGACGGTGCTCCTCGCTCTCCTGCTCGCCGGGGTCGGGAAGAGCTGCTTCGATCCTGCCCTCCAGGCCTACATAGGCGCCCGCGTGCCCTGGGCGCGGCGCGGTTTCGCCGTGGGCCTCATCGAGTTCGCCTGGGCGGGCAGCTCGCTCATCGGCATTCCGACGGTGGGCTGGCTCATCGGCACCTTCGGCTGGCGCTCTCCATTTCTCGTTCTCGGTCTGCTCGCCCTCTTGAGCGTGGTGTTCCTGGCCATCTTGCTACCGCGGGTTCCCGTGTCCCGCGGTGCCGCGCGGCGCGGGGTGCCCGTGAGGGAGGCGTGGCGTCTTCTCGTGCGCCGGCGGGCGGCGCTGGGCGGGCTCGGCTATGGCCTCTGCTTCGGCATGGCCAATGACTTTCTGTTCGTCATCTACGGCGCCTGGCTCGAGCTCGACTTCCGGCTTCCCCTCGCCGCGCTGGGCTCGGCCACCATGGTCATCGGCGTGGCCGAGCTGGTGGCGGAATCGCTGACCGCTTTCCTGTCCGATCGCGTCGGTCTCGCCCGCGCGGTGACGGGCGGAGTCGCGCTGACGGCCGTCGCGTATCTCCTGCTGCCCTTCGTGGCTCGCACGCTGCCCCTTGCCCTGGCCGCGCTCTTCCTGGTTTTCGTCGCCTTCGAGTTCACGGTGGTCTCCGCGGTCGGACTCTTCACCGAGCTGCTGCCGGATGCCCGGGGAACGATGATCGGGGCCGTGGGGGCCACCGGGAGTACCGGGCGCATGCTGGGCGCGCTCCTCGGCGGATACCTCTGGCTCTGGGGCGGTCTCGTCGCGACGGGTTGCGTGGCCGCGGCCCTCTCTGTCCTCGCCCTCTGCTCGCTTCGCTGGGGGCTTCGCGGCTGGCGCCCGCCCTCCCGTATGATCGAGATCGCATGATCCACGCCATCCCCGCTCCCTTCGATGTGTATCGCGACCGGGTGAGGCCGGAGTGGATAGACCACAACGGCCACATGAACATGGGCTACTACCTCGTGGTCTTCGATCTCGCGACCGACGAGTTCTTCAGCTGGGTCGGGCTCGGCGAGGCGCACCGACGCTCGCGGCGGGTCACCACCTTCTCGCTCGAGACCCATGTCACCTACCATCGCGAGGTCCGCGAGGGCGATCCTCTCCGCTTCACCACGCGGCTCATCGCCTATGACGCCAAGCGCCTCCACTACTTCCACGAGATGTGGCATGCCGAGGCCGGCTACCTCGCCGCCACCAATGAGCTCATGTCGCTCCACGTGAGCCTGGACACGCGGCGGGCCGCGTCGATGGCGCCCGAGATCCTGGACCGTCTCGAGACAATCCTGGCCGCCCACCAGATGCTCCCGCTTCCGGCCCAGGTCGGTCGCTCCATAGGCCTGAGCAAGCGCCCGGGCCCACCCTGACCCAGCCCATCGGGGTTATTTGCCCAAGGAAATCGATCCATTGCCGCGCGTCCAACTTGGGTGACTGATCTGGGGTGAGCCGGTATACTTGTTGAACGGTCACAATTGGGGCGCGGATCCCGCGTGCCAACGGCCTTCGGAGAGCTTGACTGATGGGATCGCCTCTCATGCTGCTCGCGGCGCGCTGAGCCCTCCCGTTGCCAAACCCCCTCTCGCTCCACACCTGGACGCTCGACACGACGCCGCTCGCCCGTGTCCTCGACATCGTCAAGACCACCGGCTGGGATGCGATCGAGCTTCGCCGTCTCGACTTCAAGCGCGCGGCCGATGCCGGGCAGCCCGCCGAGGCGGTGCTCGATCTCGTCAGACGGAGCGCTCTCGGCGTCTCGTGCGTCGGCGTCGAGCTGGGCTGGCTATGGGCCGAGGGCGCGGAGCGCGCGCGGCTCCTCGCCGCCTTCGACGAGTCGTGCCGCTGGGCCAAGGATCTCGGTAGCCGTACCGTCATGAGTCCCGTCGACCGGGGTGAAGGCCCTGTCGCGCGCGCGGCCGACAGCGTCAAGGAGGTGGGCGACATCGCGGGCCGCCACGGCGTCAGGCTCGCCCTCGAGTTCAACTCCCAGTGCGCGCAGATCAATACGCTTCGCAGCGTGCGCGAAGTGCTGGCCAGGGCGGCGCACCCGCAGGTGGGACTGCTGCTCGACACGTATCACCTCCAGAGGAGCGGGGCCAAGCCGGACGACCTCGCGGATGTCGCGCCCGCCGAGATCGCCTATGTCCAGTTCAGCGATGTGCCGAGGAGCGGGCTCGTGCCGGGCCAGGCGCTCGACCGCCTCCCCCCGGGGCAGGGCAGCGTGCCCTTCGCCGCCTGGTTCGCCACCTTCGCGGGGAAGGGCTATAGCGGCTACTGCTCCTACGAGGCGCCCAATCCCGCCGCGTGGGCGCGCGATCCTACGGTCGTCTCGCGGGAGGCGCTCCAGGCCACGCGCGCGGTAGCCGGGGGGAGCGTCGCATGAGCCAGGCCGGCTGGCGGGACGTAGGCAGCTCCCTCAAGGCGAAGCTCTCGCTTCTGATGACGGCCGTGCTCATGCTGGCCATCTTGCTGGTCGCCTTCTTCCTTCTGCGCCAGCAGCAGCAGAGCCTGACCGTCGAGATGACCAAGCGCGGGCTCGCCATCGCCCAGAACCTGGCCGCCGGCGCCAAGACCTCGCTCCTGCAGCGCGATGACCTCTCGCTCAACGTGCTGATCAAGGACGCCATGAAGGACGCCGACCTGGCCTACGTGATCATCACCGACGAGAAGGGGCGCGTGCGGGCGAACTCGGATGTCGGGCGGACCGGCGAGATCGTCGAGCGGATGGCTCCGCTCGCCCCCGCGCGCGACCAGCTTGTGGTGACGACGTACCGCTCGCTGGCCCGCGGCGGCATCATCGACTTCGCGGTGCCGCTCACGTTCAGCCGGGTCCGGCTCGGCGCCCTCTACCTGGGCTTCAGCGAGGAGTCCATCGCGGCCGCCGTGAGACGCGCGCAGTGGCAGACGAGCCTGATCACCCTCGGTATGGTCTGCCTCGGCCTCGGGGCGGCCGTGGGGCTTGCCACGCTGCTGTCGCGCCCGATTTTCCGGCTGATGGAGGGCACGCGGGCCATCGCCGCGGGCAACTTCCAGGTGGCGCTGCCCGTGACCTCGCGCGATGAGCTCGGCACGCTCACCGAGTCGTTCAACCAGATGGCCAAGAGCCTGCGCGAGAAGGAGATGATCAAGCGCGCGTTCTCGCGCTACGTGGCGCGGGAGGTGGTGGAAGAAGTGCTCAAGGACCCGGACAGCCTCCACCTGAAGGGGGAGCGGCGCGAGGTCACCATCCTCTTCTGCGATATCCGGGGCTTCACCACCATGTCGGAGCACCTCGACCCGGAGCGGGTGGTCTCGCTCCTCAACGATTTCTACACGGTCATGATCGACATCACCTTCAAGCACGACGGTACCCTCGACAAGTTCCTGGGCGATGGCATCATGGCCATCTTCGGCGCGCCCATCGCGCACCCGGAGCATGCGCTGATGTCGGTGCGCGCGGCCCTGGCCATGCAGGAAGGCATCGAGGCGCTCTCGGCCTCCCGCGTCAGCCGTGGCCACGAGCCCCTCGCGGTCGGCATCGGCATCAATGCGGGCGAGGTCGTGGCGGGGACCGTGGGTACCGAGGACCGCATGGAGTACACCGTCATCGGGGACAATGTCAATCTCGCCTCGCGCCTCGGGTCCAGTGCCAAGCCTGGCCAGATCCTCGTGAGCCGGCGGATCTGGGAGCTGGTGAAAGAGACGATCGATGTGCGCGCGCAGGGGCCTCTCCGAGTCAAGGGCAAGGACGAGGAGGTCGAGGTCTACGAGGTGCTCGGCCCTAGGCAGGTAGGATGAGCGCGCGCGGTCTTCGGTTCCTGATCCTGCTCGGGGGCGTCGCGCTGACGGCGGCGGCCTGCGCGACAGCGGCCCCGCCGCCGCCTCCGCCACCCGCGAGCGCGCCGAAGCCGGTGATCGTGCGCCAGTCCGAAGATTTCCTCGTCGTTGTTCCCGATGCGCCGGAGACCTCGGCCAGCCTCGCCGCGCGGCATCTCGGTGATCGGAGCAAGGCGTGGATGATCGAGGACTATACCGGCGCCGCCACCTTCCCGGCGGGGCAGCCCGTGGTCATTCCCAAGCGGCCGTGGAATCCAACGGGCGTGACGGCGGACGGCTACCGGCTCGTGCCGATCCTCGTCTATCACAATCTCGACCGCGCGGCCAAGGGCAAGCTCATCCAGTCGGCGGCCAGCTTCGAGCAGCAGATGCGCTATCTCAAGACCGAGGGCTATCGGCCGATCAGCCTCGGCGACTTCCTCGAGTTCACGCGGATGGGCCGGCAGCTCCCGAAGAAATCCGTGGTCCTCACCTTCGACGACGGCTACAAGTCCTTCAAGCTCTTCGCCTATCCGGTCCTGAAGGAGCTCGGCTTTGCGGCCACCCTGTTCGTCTATACCGACTATGTCGGGGCGGGGCGGAACGCGCTGTCCTGGCCGGAGCTGAAGGACCTCCAGGCCGAGGGCTTCGACGTCCAGGCGCACTCCAAGACGCACAACGATCTGCGCCGCGCGCCGGGGGAGACCTCGGCCCAGTTCGAGCGCCGCATGCAGGCCGAGCTGGCTCTGCCCAGGGACATGTTCAAGCGTCAGCTCGGACAGATGCCGGACACGCTTGCGTATCCGTACGGCCGGTGGGACACCGACGTGCTGAAGCAGGTCAAGGCCTCGGGATACCTGGCGGCCTTCACCGTGCTCCGGCTGGCCAACCCGTCATTCGTCTCGCCCCTCACGATTCACCGGAGCCAGATCTACGCCGACATGACCCTGGAAGACTTCGTGAAGAACCTGACCGTCTTCCAGGAAGAGGACTTGCGGTGATCGTCGGCCGGCTGGGTATCCTGGCCATGATGGTCGTGGCCATGGCGGCCTGCGCCACGAGCGCTCCGGTCGCTCCGGTCGCCGTCGCTCCCCCCGATCCGATGGTCCCGAGCCAGCGGCTGGCCCTGGTGTCTACCTACAATGACCGCGCGCAGGCCCTCGAGAGCGATGGACGGCTGCGCGAAGCGCTCGAAGCTCGCAAGATCGCCCTGACCGTCGATCCGAACAATGCCGTCGCGCGAGCGGGACAGGGGGCTCTGCAGGCGAAGATCGACGGCTTGATCTCGCAGCGGCTGGCCGAGGGGCGGGCGGCCCAGGCCCGCGGCGCCCAGGTGGCGGCGCGGCGGAGCTTCCTGGGCGTGCTCGCGCTCGATCCGGAGAATCGCGCGGCCTTCGAGGCGTTGCGCGAGCAAGCCCCCGACGTCGAGGGCCGCCCGCACATCGTGCGCACGGGCGAGACCCTGGCTGGCCTCGCCCAGCAGTACTATGGCAATCGCGCGCTCGGTGAAGTGATCGCCGAGACGAATCGGCTCGCCCCCAATGCGCGCCTGGCCGCCGGCACCCAGCTCAAGATTCCCGAGGTGCCGGGGGTGCCGCTCATCCGACCGGGGGCCCGGCGCGAGGCGCCGCGCGCGCCGCTGCCGCGTCCCGGGGCCCCGCCGCCCGCCACGCCGGCCTCCCTGACGCGCGAAGAGCCCGTCGAGGTCAACCCGCTCCTGGCGGAAGCCCGCGAGTCCTTCGAGCGGAAGGACTATGCCACCGCCCTCGGCGACGTCGACCGCCTGCTCGCTTCCACGCCCAATAACGCCGAGGCCCTGGCCATGAAGCGGTCCGCGCTCTACGGTCTGGGCAAGACGCAATACGACCAGAGACAATACCGGGACTCCTACGCGACCCTGGGCCAGCTCGTGAAGCTCGCTCCCAATCACGAGGATGCGGCGAAGCTCCGGCGCCAGAGTCGCACCCGGCTCATCGACGACCACTTCGGCCGCGGAATCCGGTATTATCGGGAGGAGAAGCTGCCTGAGGCCATCGTCGAGTGGAAGGCGGTGCTCGAGCTCGATCCGCAGCACATCGCGGCGCGCAAGAACCTGGAGCAGTCCGAGCGACTCCTCAAGAGCCTCGAGGAACGGAAATAGTGACCCGGCGCGGCCGGCCCGCGCTCGCGGAGACCTAGACCAGCGTGAACGGCATACCCGACCAACGGCGGCGGGTCATCATCGGCGCCGCCTCTGTCATTGCCCTGGCCGGCATTCTCTACGGCGGATGGGCCTGGTGGCATTCGCGCGGTCACGTGTCGACCGACGATGCCTATGTCGAGGGCGCCGTCACCGTCGTCAGCTCCAAGGTCATGGGCAATGTCGCCGAGCTCCTCGTCCAGGACAATCAGCTCGTCAAGGCGGGTGACCTGCTCGTGCGCGTGGATGCGCGCGACTTCCGCGCCAAGCGTGATCAGGCGGCGGCGGCCGTCGCGGTGGCCGAGGCGGCCGCGGTGAGCCTGCGCGCGGAGCTGCCCATGACCCGCGGGGTGACCCAGGCGCAGGGTGACGAGGCGCGCGGGGCTCTCGAGGGCGCGCGCGCGGGGGAGTCAGCCAGCCTGGCCGCCGTCGAAGAGGCCAAGGCCAAGGTGGAGTCGATGCGCGCGGCGGCGGCGGCGGCGGCCGCGGAGGCGGCCGGGGCCAAGGCCACGGCCAGCCAGGCCGTCCGGGAAATGGACCGGCAGAAGAAGCTGGTCCAGGCCGGGCTGGTGGCCCTGCGCGACTACGAGCAGGCCGAATCTGCCGAGGCCGCGGCGCGCGCGACCATGGAGGCGACCGAGCGGCGGAAAACTCAGGCCGAGCGCGCGGTGCAGCAGACCGAGGCCGAGCTCGCCTCCAAGGTGCTCGGGATCCAGCAGGCGCGGCAGCGGGTGGCCGAGCTCAAAGGCTCGCTCGCCAGGGCCGAGAGCCAGCGCCACCAGGTGCCCATGAAGGAGGCCGACATCATCCGCGCGGACGCGGCGCTGGCCCAGGCGCGGGCTGATCTCGCCTTCGCCGAGCTCCAGCTCCAGCACACCGAGATCCGGTCCCCCGTGAACGGCGTCGTCTCCCGGCGCACGGTCGAGCTGGGGCAGATCGCCCAGATGGGACAGCCGCTCCTGGCCATCGTGCCGCTGCATGAGGTCTGGATCCTGGCGAACTTCAAGGAGACGCAGCTCGCCCGGATCCGGCCCGGCATGCGCGCCGAGATCAGCGTGGATACCTTTTCCGACCGCGTCTTGCATGGCACGGTGGACTCGCTCGCCGCGGGCACGGGCGCGCGCTTCTCGCTGCTGCCCCCCGAGAACGCCACGGGCAACTGGGTCAAGGTGGTCCAGCGCCTGCCCGTGAAGATCCGGCTCGATCCCGGTCAGATCAGCAATCCCCACACGCTGCGCGCGGGCATGTCCGCCGTGGTGACCGTGAAGACCCGCTAGGTGCGCGCCCCCTCACCTATTTCAGCTCTCGCCTCGCGACTGCGCCGCTGCAGCTCGAACCGCGGATGAGATGAAAGAGTCAGCGTGATGAGACTGTTCTCATCCCTCGCCCCCGCCTCGGGGGAGAGGGCAGGGTGAGGGGGCCGTCTCGTGGGAAGACCGTTCTTGAATCGTCCCCGCTAGCATGACGGCGGCGGCCGCCGGAGACTTCTCCGGAGCGCAGAAGTGGCTCATCACGCTCTCCGCCATGCTGGTCACGGTCATGCAGGTCCTCGACACCAGCGTCACCAACGTGGTGCTTCCTCACATGCAGGGGGCGCTGTCCGCCGGCGTCGAGGAGGTGACCTGGGTCATCACCTCCTACCTGGCCGCCAACGCCATCGTGATTCCCGCCACGGGATGGCTCGCCGGCTATATCGGGCGCCGCCGCTTCTTCCTCATCTGCACCACGATCTTCACGATCAGCTCCTTTCTCTCGGGGCTGGCGCCCAACCTGACCTTTCTCATCATCGCCCGCATCTTCCAGGGACTCGGCGGCGGCCCCTTGATCCCGCTCTCGCAGGCCATCCTCTGGGAGATCTTCCCGCTGGGTCAGCGCGGCCTCGCCATGGCCGTGTGGGGCATCGGCATCATGATGGGCCCCATCTTCGGGCCGACCCTGGGAGGCTGGATCGCGGACAACTGGTCCTGGCGCTGGATCTTCTACGTCAACCTGCCCATCGGGTTCCTCGGTTTCATCATGGTCAGCACCTTCCTCTTCGACCCGCCCTATCTGAAGAAGCCGGGGCGCATCGATGCCCTCGGGCTCGTGCTCATGGTGGTGGGATTCGGCTGTCTCCAGCTCGTGCTTGATCGCGGCGAGCACGAGGACTGGTTCGACTCTCCGCTCATCGTGACGCTCTCGGTGGTGGCCGTGGTCGCCGTGGTCGGCTTCATCATCCGGGAGCTCACGGCCCGCGAGCCCATCCTGGATCTGGGCGTCTTTCGCGACCGGAACTTTGCCACGGGCTCGACGCTCGTCATGCTGGTAGGGCTCGGGCTCTACTCGAGCATGCTCCTGGTCGCTCTCTACACACAGAAGCTCCTCGCCTATGACGCGTGGAACTCCGGGGCCGTCCTGGGGCCGGGAGGGGTGGGCAATCTCATCTCGCTGATCATCGCCGGCCGCCTGGTGACGCGGATGGATCAGCGCATTCTGGTCGCGGCCGGATGTCTGATCAATGCGGTCAGCCTCTACATGATGGCCCATCTCACCCTGACCATGGATTACTGGTCGCTCGTCGTGCCGCGCTTCATCCAGGGCTTCGGGCTCGGCTTCATCTTCGTGCCGCTGGTGACCTTGACCCTGGCCACCATCGATCGCCACAAGCTCGGCAATGCCACCTCCGCCTTCAACGTCCTCCGGAATCTGGGCGGGAGCGTGGGGGTGGCCCTCGCCACCACCTTCCTGGTCCGTCGCAGTCAGCAGCACCAGTCCACCCTGGGCGCCAACGTCAACGCGTGGGACCCGGAGACGGCGGCCCGCCTCAAGCAGTGGACGCTGCACTTTGCCTCGCGCGGATCCGATAGCTTCACCGCCGAGCGGCAGGCCACCGCCATGCTCTACCACGACATCGTGGGCCAGGCGCAGGTGCTGGCCTATGCCGATGATTTCTGGCTGCTCGCGGTGCTCTTTACCGTGCTGCCCCTGGCCGTCCTGCTCATGCGCCGTGTGCGCACGCCCGCGGCCACGCCCAAAGAGGACGAGGAGGGCTCCGGGCGCGTCGAGCCGCTGCCCGCCGCCGAGTAGGGTTCTAGGTCTCACCGTCTCCGTCGCCGAGCCGGTGGCGGAGGGCTCGGCGTATCACTCTTTCGACATTGTGAATCGTCGCCTCGCCGGCCATGCTCGATGTGAGGTGGCCGATGGCCCGACGCCCGGAACCCGCTTGACTCTCATAACATGTTTGTTATGCTATGAGAGCGGGTTACCGATGGGAGGTAGATGACTATCAGGGTCCGCACGGCGCTCGGCCTGTCAAAGTCTTCCTAAATGGGCTCTCCGTGCACGCGAAGGCGAAGGTATACGCGGCACTCCACATGCTTGCAACCGAAGGTAACCAGCTACACTTACCGAAGTCACGGGCGTAGGGGAATGGGCTCTTTGAGATGCGTATCCGTCACCACGAGGGACCGTTCCGAACCATTTACTGCTTCCGGCCCGGACGGAAAATCGTGTTGCTTCACGGGTTCGTGAAGCGGGCGGAGCAGATTCCCGCCCGAGAACTGGATCTCGCGCTGTCGCGGAAAGCCAAGCTACAGTGAGAAGAGGCGACAATGGCAAAGCGTATGACACTCATGCGTGATATTCACGACGAGCTTGGGAACAACCGGGCGCTGAGGGCGCACTATGAGCGCGAGCTGACGCGCCTGCAACTTGCCAATGAGATCGCGAAGCTCCGGGAGGAACGCAAGCTCAGCCAGGCCGAGCTCGCCAGGCGGATCGGGACTCATCAGTCCGCGATCGCCCGAATGGAGCAGAGTACCTATCGCGGGTATACCGTCGCGACCCTCGCCAAGATCGCTGGGGCGGTTGGCAAGCGTCTGGAGGTTCGATTCGTCCCGAGTGCCCGGAAGGTACAGCACGCGTAGATAGCAGTGGCGCGCGAAAAAGGGCTCGAATGTCTGGCGTAGGAAGAGCCCGCGCGAAAGTTTCGCGAAAGCGCACCGCGTATCCATCTTTGGACATTGTGAATCGTCGCCTCGTCGGCCATGCTCGATGCGAGGTGGTGGATGGCGCTACGCCGGACAGGTCTGCTGGTTTTCCTCGCCGTGCTGGCCCGCTCTTCAGCAGAGGCGGAAGAGTGGTCGAGCGCTCGCATCGCGCGGCTCCCTGATTCGGCCTTTGCAGTCGTCGAGATCTCGCCTGACGGACGGAAAGTACGTCATCTTCCCCATCACGACGCGACCGGCGCCGTTGACCCCCCCCACCTGAGGGCCGCTCGGGCCCGGCTAGCGCAGGTCAAGTGGCTGGACCCCGTGAACGCATCCGTCGCCCGCCGCCATCTCGAGAGCCATTCTCCTTCCTGGCGCGTCCCCTGATCGCAGAAGCGATCAGGGGTTGTCGCCAACAGATCGTAACGGAGCCGACGAGACAGCGTGTCAGGTCGCGCTAGCTCGAGAAGGCGGATGATCCCGGCCGTGTACCTGGGCGGGTGGGCTCGTGGCCTCCACCGCGACGAATTCGTCGATGATCCGGTAGCGGTGCCTGGCCCCCCGCGGGACCACCCAGGAATCGCCCTGACCGAGCGTGATGAGCTGCCCTTCGCTCTCGAACTCGGCCGTGCCCTCGATGACGTAGCCGACCGTCTCGTAGTCGCGGACGGTTTGCTCGGTGGTCTTACCGGGCTCCTCTTGCCACAGCCGCATCGACACCGACTTGCCGGAGGCGAGGTAGACCTGGCCCATGTCGCCATGCGGCGAATGCCTGGATTCGACTTTGGTGATGCTGGAGTCACCCATTCGATGCCTCCCTCCCCGGCCTCGAGCGGAGCTTGGTAGCTCGACCGGCCGCTGCTCTCGCCGAATCGGATCTCGCTAGCTTGCCTTGCGTCGTGAGCTCGATCGGGATTCACGCTTTAGGGCGGCCGGACGGGCCGCGGTCCGCCGCACGTCGAGCACGACCTCATGCCATTCATGCTCCTCGGGCTCCAATACCAGCCCCTCGAGCTCCTCGCGCGTCTCCGCAAACTCGGGATCTTCGTGCCATTTCTCCCAGTCGTCTCGAGTCTCCCAGGTGCCCACGATCACGCGCCGCGTGGGATCGTCCTCGGGTTCGAGCATCTGACCTCCGACCCAGCCCCGCTGATTCTTCGCCGCCGCCATGCGCTCGCGCATCGCGGCATCCCAATCTTGCTCGCTGCCTTCCTTGAGGTGAACGTTCGTCACGATGGTCACCATCGCTTCTGTCCTCCTGTGGGGTCGTCCGAGAGTGGAGCCAGGCACCGGTCGTCATGACCAGTTCGATCAAGGCGCTGAGGTTAGCAAGGGTTATGCCAGAGAGCGAGATGACGGCTGCTTGGGCGGAATGCTTCGGATGCTCCACGTCCGACCGGCAAATTTGCGCAGGAGGCTGTCCCGTTTACCGAGTGAATCTTACAAAGGGCAGCCAGCGTGGGCGCTCGCCCGTGCGCGGGCCGCCGGTCCAGAGCGTCCCGATAAGGTAGGATGCGCGGCATGGATCGCCTGCAGAGACTGATCAGATTGTGCTCAGGGCTGGGGCTCCTCGTGACGAGCTGGATGGGCTGCGCGCGCGTCCTCGGCGTGGAGGTGCCCTACGTCCAGACGCCCTCCGAGGTGGTCATGGAGATGCTGAGGCTGGCCCGCGTCACGCCCGAGGACGTCGTGTACGATCTCGGGTCGGGAGACGGGCGGCTCGTCATCGCGGCTGCCCGCTATTTCGGCGCGCGCGGCGTGGGCATCGAGCTCGACCCGGCCCTCGTCGCCGAGTCGGTGAAGATCGCACGGCGCGCGGGGGTGGGCGAGCGCACGCGGTTCCTGCAGCAGGACATCTTCGAGGCCGATATCGGCGAGGCGACCGTGGTGACGATGTACCTCTCACCCAGCGTCAACGCGCGCTTGCGGCCCAAGCTCCAGAGCCAGCTCAAGCCCGGCGCGCGCATCGTCTCTCACGATTTCCCCATCGGCGACTGGGCGCCCGAGCGCGTTTTCCAGTTCAAGGGGCCCGACCGCATCCACGCGCTCTCGCTCTGGACGGTGCCGCCGCGCTAACGCACCTGTTTCGGGACGGGCCGGCCGGCTATCCAGTCGGCGATGACCTGAATGACCTGGGCCTCGCGGCCGAGATAGCCGTGGGCGGCCAGCGGCTCGCAGGAGTCGGAGATCGCGGGATCGCCTCCGGAGACCTCGACGAAATCCACCCGAGGCGACTTCTTGAGCCAGCGGGGAAGGGACAGCGCGGCGCCGATGGGGGTGGCCCGGCAGTCGTCCTCGCGATGGTGCACGATCAACACGGGCGCGCTGATCTTGCCGAGAGGAGTCTCATACACCGTCGCCCAGCGGCCACGCCCGTGCTCGACCATGGATGATGTCAGGACGACGCCGGAGACGCGGGGATCATCGAGCCGGGCCCCCACAGCGGCTGCCGAGAGCGTGCCACGGCTCGTGCCTATCAGCACGATGCGACCAGGGGCCCGCGCCTGGAGTGCATCGATGACCTTGCGAATGTCTGTGACGTGTTGAGGGCCGAGTCGCCAGGCGTCGGTCATGCCGCCCGGCTGATCGGACGGGGTGTCGATGGCAGCCGCGAGAAGCCCGCGCTCTGCGAAGAGCGGCGCGGATCGCACGAGGAAGTTGATCCCGAGTCGCACGCTGCCCCCGTCCCCGGTGCCGAACTGGCGGGCGCCCCAGCCGCCGGGGAAGAGCAGGACGGTGGCCGACGGCGCCTCGGCGGGCGCCACCACGAGCACGCGCACGGTGACGCCGTCCCGGGTGGGGACCTCGATGATCTCGGGCGCCGCCAGGGCCGCCGTCGGCGCCGCCACCAGCGCCGTCGCCAGGAGGGCAGCTGAGGCCAGGCGGACCCACATAGCGCGAGTATAGTGCCGAGGTGGTCTGGAACTCGCGGTCCGCGGAAAGAGCTTGAGCAACTGGCTGAACATGTCGCAGAATCGGTTCACGACTGAGCCTTTTTCCCATGACCGTGCTGAATTGAGAGCTCACTCGTTCTCCAGTCATTAAAGGATCCGTTCCACAGGGAGCGTGAGATGAGCCGTCTCAGTCGCCGACAGTTGCTCGGAGGCGTGGCCGCGACGGCCGCTGCCGTGACGCTGGGCGCGCCGGCGGTCCAGGCCCAGAAGCGCGGGGAAACCCTCCGGTTCGTGGCACAGGCCGACCTGAAGGTTCTGGATCCCATCTGGACGACTGCCTACATCACGCGCAACCACGGCTACCTCGTGTACGACACTCTTTTCGGCACCGATGAGAAGCTTCAGATCAAGCCGCAGATGGTCGATCACTACGCTGTGTCGCCCGACGGCATGAAGTACACGTTTACGCTGCGCGCCGGCCTCCGGTGGCATGACGGGCAGCCGGTCCGGACTGAAGACTGTGTGGAATCGCTCAAGCGCTGGGGAAAGAGGGATCGCTTCGGTCAGCTCCTCATGGCGCACGTGGGGAAGATTGCGCCCGTCGACAAGAAGACGTTTACGCTGGAGCTCGCCGAGCGCTTCGGCCCCGTGCTCGACGGGCTGGGAAAGCCTTCGAGCAACGTGCCCTTCATGATGCCGGCGCGGGTCGCGGCTACCTCTCCGGACGAGCAGATCAAGGAGATCGTGGGCTCCGGACCGTTCAAGTTCGTAAGGGACGAGTGGCAACCGGGCAACCAGGTCGTGTACATGCGGAACCCCGACTATGTCCCGCGCAACGAGGCGCCGAGCGGCTCGACGGGCGGTAAGAGGGCGTACCTCGACAAGGTGATCTGGCGATACATCCCCGATCCCGCGACAGCAGCGGACGCCCTCGCAGCGGGTGAGGTGGACTGGTGGGAGCAGCCGCCGCTCGACTTCATTCCGAAGATCGAACAGAACCCGGCCCTGCGGACATTCCTCTTCGATCCCTTTGGAACGCAGGCTGGCTCCGGCCGAACCACCTCCACCCGCCGTTCAACAACAAGAAGGCGCGCGAGGCGCTGCTCCACATGATGGACCAAGTTACGTATCTTCATTGGGCGATCGGGCAGCCGAAGTACTATCGGCCTTGTTATTCGGTCTTCGGGTGTAGCGGGCCCTACGCAACAACGGTCGGCGCCGAGCCGATCATGAAGCACGACCTCAACAGGGCGAGGCAGCTCGTGAAGGAGTCGGGCTACGACGGCCGGCCGGTCATGGTAATCCAGGTTACCGACAGGCCGTTGTACAACAGCGCGGCCGTCGTCACACGCCAGCGGCTCGAGTCCATCGGCTTCAACGTTGACTTCAAGGCGATGGACTGGTCGACGACCCTCACCGTCCGGGCCAGCAGGGAGCCGCCAGACAAGGGCGGCTGGAACATCGTGCACACCTCGTGGATGGCGCCGGATGTGATGAGCCCCGCGGTCCACTTCGGTCTGTCGGGAGCCGGCCTGGGCGCCTTGTTCGGCTGTCCCGACATCCCGCAGCTCGAAAAGCTCACCACCGACTGGGTGCGCGCGACCGATCAGACGAAACGCAAGCAGATCGCCGACGAGATCCAGAAGGTCGCGCTCGGCGAGGTGGCGTACGTGCCGTGGGGAGAGTGGTTCTGG
>DASYTI010000159.1 GCA_036002485.1 Candidatus Methylomirabilota bacterium
GCGAGCCGCTCTCGATACTTGAGCTTCAGGGCCTCGGCAAGGAGCTTTGGCGCGAAGTCGAAGCGACGGCGCACGTCGAGCGGGAGCGGGCCGCGTGGGACTGATGGCCGACCTCGGCCGGGGGCCGGTCGCGGTCGACACAGCTATCTTCATCTACTTTATCGAAGAACAGCCGCGGTTTCTCCCCCTGGTTGCCACGCTGTTCAAGGCCGTCGCCCGCGGTAGGCGTCAAGCGTCGATCTCACGCGCGATCAACTGCGCGCCGCGGCCCAGCTCCGCGCCGTCACCGGTGTCAAGACGCCAGACGCGCTCCAGCTCGTGGCGGCGATCACGGCGCGCTGCCACAGCTTCTTGACGAACGACCGGCGTCTCCCCGAGATTCCCGGCCTTCGCGTCCTGCAACTCGAGTCATACGTGGGATCCGCCGTGTGATTAGCGGCCTCACCCAGGCCCTCTCCCCTGCGGGGAGAGGGATTAGAGGATGCGCATGGCCAGACGGAGCGCTTATCTCCGTCGACGACGGCGGGCGCCTTCCCGGTAGCGATGGGGCGGGGGCAACGGGTCCGGCGCCTCGGGCTCCACGTCCTCGGCCACCGGAGCCTGGAAATGGCCGTGAAGCAGGAGGGCCAGGATGCGGTCGCGATGCTCGTGCTCGGCGATGCGCCGCGCGATCGGAGCGAACTCCGCGAAGTCGTCGAGCGGCAGGTTCTGGCCCTCGGCCGCCAGGCGGCTCACGATGCGCTCCACCTTGCGCGCCTGCACCTCCTCGTCGGACGGCACCGACAGCTCGCCCACTTCGACGTGGTAGCGCTTCACGAGGCGGTTGAAGTTCATCAGGTCGTGGGCGGAGACGAGGCTGATGGCGCGTCCGCTCTTCCCCACCCGGCCCGTGCGGCCGGCGCGGTGGATGTACTGCTCGGGCGACTCGGGCGTCGAGAAGATGAAGACGTGCGAGAGGTCTGCGATGTCGATGCCGCGCGAGGCGACGTCGGTCGTGGCGAGGTGACGGATCTCGCCGGAGCGGAAGCGGTCCATGACCCGCTCGCGCTTCTTCTGGGGCAGATCGGACGAGAGCATGGCCGCCGGCAGGCCTTTCCCGATCAGGAACGCGTGCACCTGCCGCGTCTCCTCCTTGGTGTTGCAGAAGATCATCGAGGAGGCGGGGTTCTCGTACTCGATGAGCTTGTAGAGGGTGGCCTCCTTGTGCAGCTTGGGGGTCAGGCAGTAGAGGTGCTCGACCTCCTTGACGTAGATCTGGTCCTCGGAGAGCAACACCCATTCCGGCTCGGAGAGGTAGTGATAGATGAGACCGCGGATGCCGAGGGGAACCGTCGCCGAGAAGAGGAGCGTCTGTCGCTCGGCGGGCATATACTCCATGATCTGGCCCATCTCCACCGCGAAGCCCATGTCCAGCATCCGGTCGGCCTCGTCGAGGATCAGGGTCTTCACGCCGTCGAAGCGCAGCGTCTTGCGCCGGAGGTGGTCGAGCACGCGCCCGGGCGTCCCCACGATGACGTGGGCTCCCGCCCGGATGCCCTCGAGTTGGCGGTCCATGGAGTCGCCGCCGTAAATCGTCTCCACCTTCACTCCGCGGCCGCGGCCAATCTCGGAGATCTCCCGGGCGACCTGGAGGGCCAGCTCACGCGTGGGCGTGAGCGCCACTGCCTGCACGTGCTCGACGGCGGGATCGACCTTCTCCACCACGGGGATGCCGAAGGCCGCCGTCTTGCCGGTGCCCGTGCGGGACTGCACCACGAGGTCCTTGCCGGCGAGGGCCCGGGGCACCGTCTCGACCTGGACCTCCGTCGGAGCCCGGTAGCCCATGCCGTCCAGGCTGGCCAGGGTCTCCGCCGTGAGGCTCAGATCCCCGAAGCTTCGCGTCGTGGCCGTGATTTCCATAGCAGACCATTATCCCCCGCCCCATGACGGAACGCACGGCCCGCCTGGTGGTGCTCTCGATCTCCTCCCTCTTCGTCCTGTGGGGGCTTTGTTACATCTACCGCACGAGCGCCGTGGTGGCGGGCAGCCGCATGTTCCTGCTGTGGGATGACGGGATGATCTCCATGCGCTACGCGCGCAACCTGGCCGAGGGTGACGGCCTGACCTGGAACGGCGACGCCGAGAAGGTCCAGGGAATCACCAACCTCGGCTTGACGCTGCTCATGGCGCTCATCCACCTGCTGCCGGTGAGCCTGTGGCACACGTCGCTCGTCTACCAGCTGCTCAGCCTGGCTATGGCCACTGCGTGCCTGCCCCTCGTCTACCGGCTGGCCATCGCGCTCTTCCGCGAGCGGGCCGTCGGCGTGGCGGCCGTCCTCGCGACGGCAATCTATGCTCCGTTCGCGATCTGGAGCCTTCAAGGCGCCGACGTTCCCGCGGTCACGCTGCCGGTGCTGGCCGCGGTCGTGAAGGTGGTGGAGACGGAGCGGCGCGGGCAGCCCTGGCCCGGGACCAGCTTCGCCCTCCTGGCCCTGGCCGTCCTCGTGCGGCTCGATGCCAGCGTGGCCTATGCCGTCGTGCTGGCCTTCTGCGCGTGGCGCGAAGGGACCGGCTCGCCCGCGTTCCGTCGCGGGTTCGTGCTGCTGCTGGCCACGTGGGCCAGCCTGCTCGCGTTCGGCTACTTCTACTACGGCGACCCGCTGCCCAACACGTACTACCTCAAGGCCACCGGCTCCCCGCGCCTGCTGGTGCTGCAGAGCGGCCTGCGCCAGACGCTGGGCTTCGTCGCCGTCGTCTCCCCGCTGCTGATCGTGCTTCTCGCGGCCGCCCTCGCCGCGCGCCTGCGCCGGGACCGGGCACTAGCCCTCACCGTGACCGTCGTCCTGACGGCCTTCCTCTACAACGTCTGGGTGGGCGGCGACTGGATCGACCGTCTCGTCAGCCGGTTCCTCGCGCCCGTGATGCCGATGTTCATCACGCTGCTCATGGGCGCGTGGTGGGCCGTATGCCGCGCCCTCGGCGAGCGGGTCGTCCGTGCCGGTCCCTGGCTCTTCGTGGTGGGCGCGCTGGCGATCACGCTGCAGGTCAATCCTCCGGGCGCGCTGGCGGAATGGCTTTCCTTCGAGAGGGAGACGCTCTACAAGGAGAAGAATGTCGCCCAGGCCCGGCTCGGCCTCTACCTCCGGGACCATACGGACCCCGGGACCACGGTGGCGTTCCACTGGGCCGGTACTGCCGCCTACCTGGGCGGGCGGCCCGGCATCGACGTGCTGGGCAAGTCGGACCGCCACATCGCGAAGATGACCGTGGACCGTTTCATCCCCGCCCACTCCAAGTGGGACTGGGACTACGTGATCGCCGAGCGGCGTCCCGACGTCTTCGTGGAGCAGACGCGGGGGCTTCTGCGCCGGCCGGACTTCAACGAGGCCTACCGCGCCGCGCGCACCGCCGAGGGTGAGTGGATCTTCGTCCGCCGGGGCTCCGAGCCGAAGCTGCACGACCCGAAGGTCGCCTACGTCGAGATCGCCTCGCTGCGGGAGCCAGGCGAAGCCCCCTGAGTACGCGTCGGCTATAATCGAACGTTTGGGGAGGGCGGATGGCGATCACCTGCGCGCGGTGCGGACGTGAGGCGGAGCCGCCCCCGCGCCAGCGCATCGGGTTCCCGGGCCCGGTCAAGGAGCGCATCCTGCAGTCGATCTGCGCCGAGTGCTGGAAGGAATGGGAGGGCGTCGAGGTCAAGGTGATCAACGAGTACCGGCTGAGCTTCCTCGATCCCCAGCACCGGGAGATGCTGCAGAAGGCGTGCTTCGACTTCTTGAAGATCCCGCTGGAGGCCTGAGCCGGCCATGGTCCACGTAGAGGGGCTGACCAAGCGCTACGGGGAGCGAGTCCTCTTCGAGGACGTGTCGTGGCACGTCAAGAAGCAGGACCGCATCGGGCTCAGCGGACCCAACGGCGCGGGCAAGACCACGCTGCTGCGCATGCTGGCCGGCCTGGAGGAGCCCGACTCGGGGTCCATCCGCATGGCCTCCGATACCACCATCGGCTATCTGCCCCAGGACGGCCTCGTCCACACAGGGCGCACCGTGTATGACGAAGTGGCGCTCGCCTTCCAGGAGCTGCTCTCGTTGAAGGCGGAGCAGCACGCGATCGAGGACGAGCTGGCGACGGCCACCCACGACGACGGCGGCGATCACGCGAAGCTGCTCGAGCGCTACGCGGAGGTGACCGAGCGCTTCAAGCACCTCGGGGGATACGAGATCGACGCGAGCGTGGCGGACGTCCTCAAGGGCCTCGGCTTCTCGCTGGCCGATCAGCCGCGCGCGACCGAGGAGTTCTCCGGCGGCTGGCAGATGCGTATCGCGCTCGCCAAGCTCCTTCTGGCCCGGCCCAACCTCCTCCTCATGGACGAGCCCACGAACCACCTGGACCTGCCCGCGCGCAACTGGCTGGAGGAATATCTCCACGACTATCCCGGCTCGGTGGTGCTCGTGTCCCACGACCGCTACTTCCTCGACGCCACGGTCGCCCGGATCACGGAGGTCGGCCTGCGCACCCTCACCGACTACCACGGCAACTACTCGCACTACGTCGTGGAGCACGAGGCGCGCATGGAACGGCTGCGCGAGGCCCATCGGCGGCAGAAGGAGGAGATCGAGAAGGCCACTCTCTTCATCAACAAGTTCCGCTACCAGGCCAC
>DASYTI010000160.1 GCA_036002485.1 Candidatus Methylomirabilota bacterium
GCCGATGGCGAAGAGCAGCGCTGCCAGGGTCAGGTAGGCGCCGAGTCCCATGCCTACTCTTCAGGCCTCGCGAAATAGAGCGCGCCGAGGAGCCCGACGAGCAGCAGGACGGCCAGAAGCTCGAAGGGCAGCACGAACTCGCTCAGGAGCACCTGCCCTATCGCCCTGGTGACGTCGACGGTGAGGGGCGGCCGCTCGACCGGCAAGGGCACGCTGCGCAGGAAGCCGAGCACCGCGGTCAGGAGCGCCCCCGCCACGATGGCCCCCGTCACGATATGCCGGCTCGTCTGGGTGATGCGAGCGCCCACCAGGCGCTCCGTCACCACGATGGCGAAGACCACGATGGTGACGACACCACCCGCGTAGAGCAGGAGCTGCACGGCGGCCAGGAACTCGGCGTCGAGGGCCAGGAAGATGCCCGCCGTCGTGGTCAGCGACAGCGCCAGATAGAGCACCGAGTGGAAGAGGTTCTTGGTCAGGACCACCGCGAGGGCCGAGGCCAGGAGCACGGCCCCGAGGGCCCAGAACGTTATGGCCTCGAGGGTCACTCGGGCTTGCCCTCCACCTTGGCCTGTCCCGCCTCGGGGGCATGGGCAGCCGGCGCCTTGGGCGGCGTCTGCATGTCCCGCAACCCAGTGCCCGTCGCCCACGAGGCCTCGAAATCCAGCCCGATCGTGTGGAGGCGGTCCTTGTCCAGGAGGAGCTCGCGCCGATCCGTGGTGGCGAGGTCGAAGGACTTCATCATGATGATGGCGTCGGTGGGGCAGACCTGGACGCAGAGCTCGCAGAACTCGCAGGCGTAGAGCTCGAGGGTGAAGGTCTTGGCGAAGTTGCGCTTCTCCGCCTTCAACATCTCGACCTTGATCACCTGCGGCGGGCAGATGTACTCGCAGAGCCGGCAGCCGATGCAGTTCTCCTCGCCGGTCTCCTTGTCATAGGTCAGGGCTAGGATGCCGCGGAAGCGATCGGGGTAGACCCGCTTCACCTCCGGGTAGTGCACGGTCACGGGCTTGCGGAAGAAATTGATGAGGGTGATCCACATGGCGCGCCCGACGGCGCTCACCAGATTGCCCAGGTCGGGCCAGAAGTTCTGCCCAAGCTGCCTATCCACCGACGGGCCCCTTCCAGGCGACCACGACGGCCGTGGCCATGAGGAGCAGCAGCGCGGCCGGCAGCAGGAGCTTCCACGAAATGGCGAGGATCTGGTCCACGCGGATCCGAACGAAACTCCACCGGATCCAGGTCACGAGCAGGAACACGAACATGGCCTTGAGGAGGAAATAGAAAGCGCCGAGCCACGGCGAGCCCGCCGATCCCGGCCCGTCCCAGGCCCCCAGGAAGAGCAGCGCGCCCAGGAACGACGTGGCGATGATGTGGGCGTACTCGCCGAGCTGGATCAGGGCGAACTTCATCCCCGAGTACTCGACGCGGAAGCCCGCCACCAGCTCGGACTCGGCTTCCAGGATGTCGAAGGGCACGCGGTTCTCGGCGGCCAGGGTGGCCACGATGTACGCGATGAAGGCGAGCTGTCCGATGACGGGGTAGAAGATGAACCAGTGCAGCACGTCCGGCTGGGCGGCCGCGATGTCCGAGAGCTTGAGCGAGCCCGTGAGCAGCACGGGGACGAGGGCCACGAAGAGGAAGGGCAGGTCGTACGAGATGATCTGGTTGACCGCCCGCATGGCCGAGAGGAGCGCGTACTTGTTGTTCGAGCCCCACCCGCCCATGAAGAGGCCCACGATCTCCATAGCCGAGACGGCGAGGAAGAAGAGGATGCCGATGTTGAGATCGGCTACCCCGAGGCCCGGGGCGAAGGGCAGGGTGGCGAAGATCAGCATGCACGGAACGAGGAAGACGATGGGGGCCAGGTTGTAGACGGCGCGGTCGGCCAGGCGGGGCACGATGTCTTCCTTCATCATGAGCTTGACCGCATCGGCGATGGGCTGGAGGAGCCCGTGCGGCCCCACCCGATAGGGCCCGATGCGCGACTGCATGCGCGCGGCGAACTTGCGCTCGAGGAGAGTGACATAGGTGACCATGGCGACCACCGCGTTCAGCACGATGAAGCCCACGACAAAGTGGTAGAGGACGCTCCACATCAGCGGATCCCTCTCCGTCGACGTGGGAAACGCACCACCTCCTCACCCTGCCCTCTCCCCCTCAAGGGGGAGAGGGATCCTGACATCTTGTCTATTTCAGAGTAGGGAACTTCAGTTACATCCCTCTCCCCCGTCAGGGGGAGAGGGCAGGGTGAGGGGGTGGGCCGGTCAGCCCTCACCGGTCGACCTCGCCTCTTGCATCCCTCTCCCCCGCGAGGGGGAGAGGGCAGGGTGAGGGGGTGAGGTCCTTAGCCCTCACCGGTCGACCTCACCGAAGACGGGGTCGACGGAGCCCATGATGGCGACGACGTCGGCGACCTTGTGGCCCGGGATGATGTGCGGAAGCACCGCCAGGTTGGAGAACGAGGCCCCGCGCCACTTCATCCGGTAGGGCTTGGCGCTGCCGTCGGCGATGAGATAGCAGCCGACCTCGCCGCGGGCGCCCTCGATCCGCGCATAGGCCTCGCCCTTGGGGATGCGCACCTGCCCTACCGACTTGACGCCGGGGCGCGAGGAGATGGGCCCCTCGGGCAGGCCGTCCAGGGCCTGGCGCACGATCTTGATGGACTCTCGGAACTCCACCATCCGCACGCGATAGCGCGCGTAGCAGTCGCCCGCCGTCTCCACGGGCACCTTGAAGTCGAAGTCCTCGTAGGAAGAATAGGGCTCGGCGCGTCGGATGTCGTAGTTGACGCCGGAGCCGCGGATGAGCGGGCCCGAGATGCCAACTTCCTGCGCGAGCTCGCGCGACACGGTGCCCACGCCCTGGGTGCGGGCCATGAAAAAGGCGTTGGACTCGAGCATCTCCTCGAACTCGCCGATGCGCCCGTCGATCTTGTCGACGGTGGCGCGACACTTCTGGGCCCAGCCCGCCGGAATGTCATAGCGCGTGCCGCCGACCTGGTGGAGGCCGTAGAGCAGCCGCGCGCCCGTGAGCGACTCGAAGAGGTCGAGCACATCCTCACGCTCGCGGATGCAGTAGAGGAACACCGTGGCCCCGCCGCCCAGCGCGCCGCCCATGTCGAGGCACCAGGTGCCGAGCCAGAGGCAATGCGAGGCCACGCGCTGCAGCTCCGCCGCGATCACGCGCAGGTACTGCGCGCGCTTGGGCACGTCGATCTTGCCCACCATCTCGGCCGCGCGGACATAGGCGAGCTCGCTCGTCATGGCCGCCACGTAGTCGGTCTTCGACGCGATGGACGGGTACTGCGTGTAGGTCAGCGTCTCGGCGAGCTTCTCGTGGCAGCGGTGGAGATAGCCGATGACGGCGTCGACGGCGACCACCGTCTCGCCCTCGAGGGTCAGGATGGCGCGGAAGACGCCGTGGGTGGAGGGGTGCTGGGGCCCCATGTTCATGGTGAGGCGCTCCGCGCCTGCGTAGCCCATCTCGAGAACTTGCCGACCTTCGATATCCATGAGGCGGCCGTCTACCGATATGGCGGATACGGCGTGTCGACGGCGTAGGACTTCAGGAGCGGGTGGCCTTCCCAGTCGTGCGGCAGGAGGATGCGCCGGAGGTCCCCGTGGCCTTCGAAGCGCACGCCGAACATGTCATAGCACTCGCGCTCCATCCAGTCCGCCCCGCGCCACACGGGCACCAGCGAGGGGCAGCTCGTCTCCCCCGCCCCCAGCTTGCACTTCATCATGAGGGCGAAGCGGGCCTCGAGATTCTCGACCCGCGCCACCACCTCGAGCCCCTGCTCCTTCCAGTCCACGGCCGAGACGAAGCTCAGGTAGCCGCAGCCGAGCTCGGCCCTGGCGAAGCGGCCGAGGGCCAGCCACTGGTCAGCCGGCGCCTCGACCACGAGCAGCGGGCCCTCGCCAGAGGCGCCGATCCCGAATCGCTCCTGGATGAGGGGGCGCGCTTGCGTGTGGGTCAGCACCCTAGTCGATCTTCTCGGTGGGCGCGGGGCGCTGGCCCGTCTTGCGGAAGTGGGAGATCTGATCCTGGAGCTTGAGGAGACCGTAGAGGAGCGATTCGGGCGGCGGCGGGCAGCCCGGCACGTAGACATCCACCGGGATCACGCGATCCACGCCCTTGACCACGTGGTAGCCGTGACGGAAGGGCCCGCCCGAATTGGCGCACGAGCCCATGGACACGGCCCACTTGGGATCAGGCATCTGATCGTAGATCCGCTTGAGCATGGGCGCCATCTTGATGGTGACGGTGCCCGAGACGATCATGAGATCGGAGTGGCGCGGCGAGGCCCACGGGACCATGCCCAGGCGCTCGACGTCGAAGCGCGAGGCGAAGGTCGCCATCATCTCGATGGCGCAGCAGGCGAGGCCGAAGGTGACCGGCCAGACGGAGGACTTCCGCGCCCAGTTCAGGAAGCCGTCGGCGAGCGTGGTGACGACGAAGCCGCCGGGGAAGTTGAAGATGCCCTCGCTGACGCTCTCGAAGAGCGCCGAGTGCTTGTCCCCCTCGGGGCGCTCCTGGTGGAGCTTCTCCCACTCCTGGAGGTCCTTGAACTCCGTCCAGACGGCGGGCGGGATCTGCGGGATCGGCGCCTTTATTTCCATTCGAGGATTCCCTCGCGGAACGCATAGAACCAGCCCAGCCCGAGGATCCCGATGAACAGGCCCATGATCCCGACGCCCTCCATTCCCAGCCCTCGGAGCACGAGGGCCCAGGGGAAGAGAAAGACGGCGAGGGCGTCGAAGACGATGAAGATGAGCGCAACCAGGTAGAAGCCGACGGGAAACTGCACCCACGCCTCGCCGATGGGCTCGGCCCCGCACTCATAGTTCTCGAGCTTGGCGGCATACGGGCGTGCCGGACGCAGCACCAGGGCGGCGGCGAGCGATCCGACGGCGAAGGCCACGATCAACCCGAGAAAGATCACGACCGGCAGATACCCGCTCACACCGAGCCTCCCGAGATGGTGGAAAACCGCGCGGAGCATAGCATAGCCATACACTGCATTATACTCGCCGAATCGCGAATATCGGCGCGACGGGCCGCGGTCGGTTCTACGTGATCCTCACGTTCCAGAAAACCGGCGCAGTGAACTTGAGGATACCCTGGACGTTCTTCCGGAAGGCCGTCGGCCAGAACCACTCTCCCCACGGCACGTACGCCACCTCGCCGAGCGCGACCTTCTGGATCTCGTCGGCGATCTGCTTGCGTTTCGTCTGATCGGTCGCGCGCACCCAGTCGGTGGTGAGCTTTTCGAGCTGCGGGATGTCGGG